>SKNT01000170.1 GCA_007120385.1 Balneolales bacterium | reverse complement strand
GTGGTGGACCGCCACGGCAATGCCGTCTCCATGACCAACACCCTGGGACTCTATTTCGGATCCGCCGTTTTCTCCGACGGAGTTTTCTACAACTCAGCAAACCATAACTTCGGCGGCAGCTACGGCAGCATTCGCGGTCCCGGCCGCACAGCCCACTCAAGCACTGCTCCCACCATTGTTCTTAGCGATGACCGGGTGGAGCTGGTCGTCGGCTCCCCGGGCTCCGGACGCATCCCCCCTGCCATAATCAGTATGATCGTCCACACAATGATCTATGACCTGCATCCTGCCGAGGCGATCCGCATGCCGCGAATCTATCCGATGATCAACGAACCAGTGGTGCAGATGGAGCGCGGGTATTCCGCCGAGGCGCTCCACGTACTCAACCAGCGCGGCTACGTGATTTCCCCCTCAAACTTTCCGATGAACATGCTCTTCGGCGGAGTGCAGATGATACGGGTGCTGGAGGATGGTACCATGATCGGTGTTTCGGACCCCAGACGCGACGGCGGGGCGGTCGGTCTCTGACCCGCCTCACCACGGCTAACAGAGAAACAGATGAAACGTATCATCATCGATATCGACATCCAGAACATCATTGAGATCGTTAAAAAGCGAAAAGGCCGGTTATCGGCCTTTTTCGCTAAATACATGATCAAGGAGGAGACGATACGCGAAGAGGTGGAGCGCCGGGTGGTCGATGAAATCCAGAAGGGCCTCGAAACGAACCTGAAAATCCGTCTTCACCAGGAAGGCATCAAGGCCCGGGTGGATGTTCGCCAGAGCAATCCGCCTACTGCTTCACATAACGATTGAACCAGTCTATGACGCGCTCCATGAAGTCCAGGCGATGCGCCCGCTCCACCAGTCCGTGCGGCTGACGCGGATACATCACCATTTCCGTAGGTATGTCGTTCAATTTCAGAAACTGGTGCAGCTGAATGGACTGTTCCGGGTGGACACGATCGTCTGCCAGGCCATGTGCCACAAGTATGGGCGTCCGGGCCCCTTGCAAATGAGCCACCGGTGAGCGGTCCCAGGTCAGGCCCTGGTTTTCAAACCACCACAGATCCCAGTGCGTAATGGACATTTCATGGGGGATGTCGGTGGTCCCCATGAAGGAGATCCAGTTCGAAAGTCCGGCGAAGGTGATGGCCGCGGCAAACCGGTCGGAGAAACGCGTTCCCGCCCAGGCCGAAAAATAGCCGCCGTACGAGGTGCCCGAGATGCCGACTTTGCGGGGATCCACCAGTCCCTGGTAGGCCAGATGGTCAATGCCGCGGATCACATCCTCGAACTCCTTCCCGCCCAGATCGCGGTGGTTGGCCATGGTGAACCAGGATCCGCGTCCGCCGCTGCCACGGTAGTTGGGCTTGAGGACCACATATCCCTCCGAAGCAAGAACCTGTGCCGGATAAAGCGGCCGGGTGTTCCATCCGTCAATGCTCACCCCCTCGGGTCCGCCATGCGGCAGGATGGCCAGCGGATATACCTGCCCCTCCTCGTATCCAACAGGATAGGTAAGCACACCTTCAATAAGCAATCCGTCCGGACCCAGCCACTCGATCGTGGTTTGACGGCCAAGTTTCCGGTTTTCCAGGAAACGGTTGTGATGGGTCAGCCGGCGCCATTCGCCATTCGTGATACTGCCCATGTATACTTCCGGGGGATGATCCCTGCGATTGACCGCGGCTGCAAAGTGGCGCCCGTTTTGTGCGAAACTCACGGCACGGAAAATCTCCAGATCGCCGCCTGCCAGTCGTTTTGCCTCGCCGCCGGATGCCGGAATTTCACGCAGTGCCGTGCGGGTTCCCTCCACGGCGACAAATCGCAGCGTGCTGTTGTCATTCCACTGGAGCCACTCCGGTGTTCCTTCATAGCTCAGTGGCGTGATATCCGTGGCAATGTAGTTGCCCACCTCGGTGATGTAAATACGCTGGGGGAGCGGGTCGTTGATGGCCTTGGCGGCCAGGAATGCGAACCGGTTGCCGTCTGGCGACCACCTCATCGGACCCACCTTGCCCTGGCTTTCAGCCAGCAGGTCGGAGGATCCGTCGCGCGCGGAAACCACCCGGATCTCGCTGAACATCATCTCATCATCCAACCCGGTACCGAAAGTCATCCGCACCGCCAGACGGTGATTGTCGGGCGACCATTCGAAATCCCAGACCGACATATCCGCTTCGGTTATGGCCCGGGTGTCGTCACCATCCTGGACCCACAGCCGCACATGGCGTTCATTTTCGCCGGAAACCTGCATGTCAAAACCCTGTTCGCGCCGTTGCTGCACCTCCTCGGGCCAGGGACTGCGCATGGTGTATGCGAGCACCGACGGATCCGATGAAAAAGCGTATGCCATAACCCCCTGCGGCGCCGAAGTGTGCTTCATGAGATCGCCGCCAATCACATCGATCGAATACACCTGCGGCCGATTGTGATGCTCTGAGTCGACCATCCGGAATGCAAGTCGGTTGGTTCCGGGAATCCAGGACAGTTCAGAAACATTCGAAGGCTTGGTCACCAGATGGGAAATATCCCAGGTTTCCAGGTCGATGACGCGCAATTCGGAATAGTTGCCGCCAATTTCCTCGTCCGCCTGCCGCGGAATGCTGAGTGAGTAAGCCACATGGGTTGCCTGCGGGTGCAGCACAACCTGCCCGACCTGCTTGATGTTCACCACATCTTCAGGAGAGAGCTGCGCGTGGACCGGCACAATGCTGCCGGAAATGAGGAAACCAAGAAGTGCAATAAGCCGGAAACATCCGGTATGGGAGTATCTCAGATTCATGATCGGTTTGTTAGGATGGGTAACGGTCGGCCCGTATGAACCGCATGGACCGAAGTCCCCTGCGTGGTTGCGGACACATGCCCGCGCCGGGCAATTCCCGAATATAACAAGAAAAGCCAATCTGTTCCGATCAATCCGGAATTATCACCAGACCCGGCACCTCACGGCCGGTACTCATCCCTCAATTTCTCCTCAAACAGGATCTTGAACTTGTCGATTTTCGGACGGATCACAATCTGGCAGTATCCCTGGTCCGGGTTCCGTTCAAAATAGTTCTGATGATACTCCTCGGCTTCGTAAAACGCCTCAAGCGGAGTGATTTCCGTAACAATGGGATCATCGAAAATGCCGGATTCATCCAGCTTTTCCTTGAAATGTTCCGCCCTTTCGCGCTGGAAATCGTCGTGATAGAAGATCACGGACCGGTACTGGGGACCGACATCGGCGCCCTGGCGGTTGAGCGTGGTGGGATCGTGTGTGCGCCAGAATATCCTGAGAATCGCATCGAAGGAGATCACATCAGGATCAAAAGTTACCTGGACCACCTCGGCGTGATTGGTCCCGCCCGACTTGACGATGCGGTAAGATGCCTCGTCCTTGCGTCCGCCCGAATAGCCGGAAACCACGTTTGTGACGCCATCAACACGTTTAAAGACCGCTTCCACGCACCAGAAGCATCCCGCTCCCAATGTCACTTTCTGTTCGTTTGCCATATCGGATTGAGCTGATAAAGGTGAAGGTATATTGTTTTCCTGTCCTGAAAGCGCACTGCCATGAACCACCCCGGCGCCACCAGCCGCAGAGACCGCCACCATGAAGGTGAACAAACTTGCCATAGCAAACAAAGCTCTCATGGATTCATCCCGCGTGTATTATAAGTGCGCATTGTGCCCCGGTATACCCGGCCCCGGCACATCATGCCTCCGGCGGTTCCTCACCGGGCTTGGAAAATTGGAACTGGTTGTTGAATGCCGTTTTCAGTTCTTCCACATCATCCTCACCCACCAGCTCTTCCATATCGGAGACGCCAACCTTGCGTATCAGGTTGAAGATCATGCGGTTGAAAATCATCTGGTGCGCCATGGAAGTGATCTGCATCATCTGCTCCTGTCCCAGCTGCTGGTTGGTAAGCTGCAGTTTGCTCATCAGCGGCTCCAGCAGTTCGTGGGCCATTTGTGCCAGCTGCTTTTCCAGCTCCTGCGCCTCTTCGTTCTTCTTGCTTGTGATCTCGTTTCCTTCCCGATCTACTAATTTCATGATATAATGCAGTTTTAAGTGTTAATGCTATTTTGAGTATGTTTTTGCTTTGTTATTCCATGTGTCTTAAACGAATCCGGACGGGTTTTCATTCATCCCGATTTCATCCAGTCTGATTTCAGCCAGCCCGTTTTCTGCAGGACATGCCCGCCGGGACTGTTTTCCCATCCGCCACAGCTTTTCGCAATCTGATTTTTTCCGGTGGATGCACTTGCCGCCCCTATCTCGCCATCCGGTACTCCACGGGCGGTTCGGTTTCCAGCAGGTGCCGTACGAAAAAGTCGAATGTGCGGCGCAGATGGTAGCGCTCGTTGGCATAGCCGTGTCCCCTGTTGGGCATGACAATCAGGTCAAAATCCTTGTTTTCACGGATGAGCTCGTCAATGAGCAGCAGGGTGGTATTGGGATGGACATTGTTGTCCATGGTGCCATAGGTCAGCAGCAGGCGATCCTGAAGCTGCCCCGCCTGCTTCCAGATGGCTTGGTTGGAAAAGGTGTCGTGGTCGCCGTCAACCATGCGCGGACCCTGGTACTTTTCACCCCAGTAGTAGGTATACCCGCGGTTGTCCATATTCCCGGCGCTGGCCACTCCGGCCTTGAACACACCCGGGAACCGGAGCAGGGCGCTCATGGTAGCGTAACCGCCGCCCGAATGACCGTACATGCCGGCCCGTTCGGCATCGATCCATGGATGACGCCCGGCCAGTTGCTGCAAGGCGGCAATCTGGTCCTCAATCCCGTTGTCGCTCATATCACCATACCACACCGTATGGAACGACTTGGACCGCAGCGGTGTGCCGAGGGCATCGAGGTGGATGACGATGAAGCCCAGTTCGGCCAGTGCGTGGGGCTGACCGCGCCGTACCGGTGAAAAACTGCGGGTACCCACGCTGCCGATCTGCGGACCCGGATAGATATTGATCACCACCGGATAGGAACGTTCCGGATCAAAGTGCGACGGCTTGTAAAGCAATCCGTAGAGATCCGTCTCCCCGTCGCGGGCCTTGACCATAAACGGTTCGGGCTTGACCCAGGGCGTGTCCTGCAGCAGGGTGGCATCCGCCTGTTCAAGCGTCATCACTTCGGTTCCATCGGCTGTTCGGAGAACCGTCACCGACGGTGTGGTGAAATCCGAATACTCATCCACAAAAAATCGGCCGGATGGCGAAGCGGCCACTTCATGGTTCGCATTTTGCGGGCTCAGCAGCACCGGTGTGTCAATGACCGGATGGCCGTTTCCAAGTTCAATTTTAATGGTGTCCCTAACAGCCGAGGTGCCAAATGTCCCGGTGATGCCATCGGCCCGGCGTCTTACCTCATCGTGATGGTCGCCGTCGCGTTCGGCCGCATCGTCCTGAAGACCCGCCGACTCACCGGGCTTGCCGAAATCCACCCGGTACAGGTGTTCCAGGTAGGGGTCGCGTCCCTCTTCCCTGCCGGCCGCCGTGAACCAGACACGGCCCTCCTGCTCATCCACATGCATCACATCCACCACGTTCCAGGGGCCGTTGGTGATGCGCCGCAGAAGCTTGCCGTCATCCAGCCGGTGCAGGTACAGATGGCCCCATTCCTCCTTGCGGGTGAACCAGATGAACTCGTCACGGTCAAAGAGCACGCGCCAGTTGGGTACACCGCGTGAGGTCAGATTCGACTCGAAAAACGTTTCGGCCGTCTCCCCGTAAACATGGCGCACATCGCCGGTTTCGGTGTCGGCAATGTAGAGATTCGCCTCGCGGTAATCGCGTGAGGTGGTCACGAATGCCATTTGGGATGCGTCCGCGCTCCATTCAATATCGGCCCACTGATCGCCGCGCTCAAGTCCGCAGCAGTTGGACGTGCGCTGATGGGACGGTTCGATATCCAGCCAGATCATCGTGCGGCTTTCCACATCCAGGACCACACGCTCGTGCATCGGCACGATGGAGTCACCGGGCAGTGCATAGGGCCAGGAATCGAGGATCGGGCGGTCCTGCGCGGTTTCCAGCAGGTGCAGCTCTTTCACATCCCGCTCGTCCAGTCGGTAGGTAGCAATTTTGCGCGAATCGGGTGACCAGTGCAGCACGGGGGTTGCAGACCGGAACCAGCCCTGGGAGTTGGTGGCAAATCCGTGCCGCTCGGCACCACCGGTCGTGAGGGCGAACTCTTCGCCGCTTTCCATGTCACGGATCCACAGATTATGGTCGCGGATGAATGCTGCCAGAAGCTTATCCGGTGAAAGCACACTGTTCGCCGGCTGCTCCGGACGCTCCGACTCCTCACAGACGTATTCCTCCAGATCACACTCCCAGTTTTTCTCCTCGGCGCGGAAAAGAATGGCCGTCTCGTAGCGGATGAAGCGGAATGTCGTGAACGGGAGGTCATCCGGGGAGATGGTTTTGCCCGTTGCCTCACCGAGTGCCGCCGCCAGGCGTTCGTGGTCGAAGGCGCGGCTCCGTTCGGGGGAATCCGGATCCACCAGATAAAAACGGAATCCGCTCGCGGTCCGGGTGCGGTACCAGAACCGTTCTTCGTCGATCCAGTTCGGACGGACATTGCTCCGGAGTACTTTGTCCTGGAGGTTCCAGGAGAGCAGCGATTCGGCACGACGGTAGTCCCCCGCGGTGACGGTTGTCAACTGGCCATCTGGGGCCACACCCGCCGGCCCGGTCGCCTGTTCCGGCGTAGCGCAGGCGACCAGAAATGCGAGCGGAAGAATGACAGCGGCCAGCACCGCTGCGGAAAGGAAGGAGTGATACGGGTGGACGGAGTTGCTGCTTGTGCCACGACTCTTTGCAGGTGCCGGCATTGCGCCCGGCCGCGATGGTCCCTCCAATTCAGAGGAGCCCAATACGGTATCGGTATTAATCATGGTTTCACGGATACAGGTGATCGTTACAATGGTAAGGGTGTAAAATGATGGGATGCGGTTCATTCCATGACCGGCAGGCGGATGAGCGGCTGCGGATACTCATAGACGAAAAGGGTCCGAAGCTCATCGCTGACAAGGTAGATGCGGTTGTCGGAGCGGATGAGCGCGATTCCCTCAAGGTCGGGTTGGCCGGCATCAAAGGCGGCGAGCGGACGGCCGGTGCGGTCCAGCACAAAAACGGCCCGGGCCTCGTCGCTTACCAGCCAGAGCACCTCGTCGGTCTCATCATAAAAAAGGCCGGACAGGTCCAGTCCCCGCACATTCGCCGGTGCTCCGAAATCCATGGCCGTGCGCCGAATCTCCTGACGGTCGAATCCGCGCAGCACATCCAGTTCGAGAAGCACCCGGGGATTCCTTTCGTTCACGACGAAGATATGGTTGGTGGCGGGATCGATGGTGATGCCTTCCAGTCCGTCGTTCTGGTTCTGGACTTCCACATCCACCGAATATCTGGCAATTTCGTTACCGAGTGTGTCAAATTGCACGATTTGGCGCAAGCGCTCCTCGGCCACATAGAGCGTACGGTTTCGCGGATGCTGAGTGATGCCTTCCATGTCGTCGCCGCGCACGCGCAGTTCCTCAACGATGGTGCCATCAAGATCAATTTTGTAGATGCTGCCGCCGGGATTGTCGCTCACGGACCAGAGATATCTGCCGGTATGGTCCAGGGCGAGTCCGGAAGGGTCGCCGAAATTCAGCGTGTGCGATTCTATGAGCTCGAGCGAGGCCAGGCGGTTGGCTTCGCCCGGCGTGGGCTCGATCATCGGAATCAGGAAACCGCGGTGATTCCAACCGAAATCCATGCGTCCTAACGAAATGTCATATGCCACATCGGCGGCCCGGTAGGAGAGCGTATCGACGATGGGCATGCCGGACGGTTCAGGCCCGTAGAGACCGATCTTGCCGCCCTCCACAGGCAGCACAAATGGAAGGTGGATGGCCTCGCCGACGTGATGCTGTCCGCCCGCCCAGAGCAGCAGAAAGCCGCGCGGCGGGATGCTGGTGCCATCCGGAAGCGCCTCAAACCGCAGATCCTGCACCGAATACTCCACAGCGGTGCTGTGCGATGCCGGACGGTAGCCGACTACCCATCCGGACAGGTCCACCGGATTGTTCTCAAGGTTGTGCAGTTCGATCCATCCGCTGTAGGCATCGAAGTCCGGATCGGCCAGGGTCTCCTGCTGCCGGATCATGACTTCGCTGATAACGATGTCGCCTGGCAGAAATTCCGGTGTTTCAGGTTCATTTCCACGACCGGCGTGACTGTCGCCGTCATCGTCGCTGTCTTCATCGTCACCGGAATCGTGCTTCTTTTCCTCGCTCTTGCCAGCCTGATACCCGCTAACGTCCTTTCCGCTGTTGCCGGAACCGAGAAACTGCTCTCCACATGACAAAATAAAGAGTAATGATGCAAATAAAAGGGTCTGCATGCCTAATTTGGACAGATAAATCATAAAAAAAGAATAAACAAGAAAAAAGACTTGATTTTAAACCACTGTATATATTACTTTTAGTGATTAACGCCTCGTAACTCATGAGGCGACAAGTTTATAAAATACGAAATACTTACAGGAAATCGATGACCACTTCCCACCTGCATATCTGTCCGGCAATGCCGATGTGTTGTATGCCTGGTGCATTAAATGGTGGTGGTCTGTCCGTGACTTAGTCGCAACGTATAAGAAATTATACATGAAAGCCCGCTGCCATTCCGGTTGCGGGCTTTTTTTTTGCCTGGAACAAAGCCCTCCCGCAGATCCACCGGCAATAAACAACAACCATCAACAACCGTCAGCAACCAGACAACCAGACAACCAAATTTTACATGACAAAAATAAGCAAGGTCGAAGAGATTAAGGAGAAAAGCAGAAATCTCCGCGGCGAACTGGCCGTGCAGCTGCGTAATGAACTGCCCTATATCGACAAGGAAAACATCCAGTTACTTAAGTTTCATGGAATTTATCAGCAGGACGACCGGGATGTGCGCCGGATCAAGGGGCGGGACAAAGAGTGGAGCTTCATGATCCGCAGCCGGATTGCCGGCGGCCGGCTGACAGCGGCCCAGTATCTTGCACATGACAGGCTAGCCGACGAATTTGGCAATGGAACGCTGCGCCTGACCACTAGGCAGACAATTCAGCTGCACGGGGTAATCAAAGGCCAATTGAAGCCCACACTGCAGCTGCTGCACAAGGAAATGATCATTGCCACCGGCGCCTGCGGTGACATCGTCCGCAATGTCATGTGCTGCCCGGCTCCGGCCAACAGTAAAACCGATCACATCTTGCAGGATTTCGCCCACGAGCTGTCGACTCATTTTCTTCCGCACAGCCAGGCGTATTACGAGATCTGGATTGACGGCGAAAGGCAGGCCGCGCCCGATTCCGTCCAGCCCGAAGAAGAACCGCTCTACGGAAAAACCTACCTGCCCAGAAAATTCAAGATTGGAATTGCCTGGCCGGGCGATAACTGTGTGGATATTTTCACCCACGACGTCGGCCTGATCGCAACGCTTGACAGCAACGAAGAGCTGCTTGGTTTCAATGTGCTGGTCGGGGGCGGACTTGGAATGAATCACAAGAAAAAGCAGACCTTCCCCCGGCTGGCAGACCCGCTGGCCTGGATACCCAAAGAGCAAGTTAAACAGGTTCTGACCCATATTGTTGCAATTCAGCGCGACCATGGAGACCGCGAAAACCGAAAACATGCCCGCTTCAAATATCTGATCGACGATTGGGGAATTCCCGCATTCCGAACCGAACTGGAGCGAAAGCTGGGCTACACGCTGGATCCGCCTCAATCCATAACCCCGATGCGCCCCGAATTGCACCTGGGATGGAACCGACAGTCGGACGGCCGCTGGTTCGTCGGGCTCTCGGTTCAGAATGGCCGGGTCAAGGATGACGGCAGCGTGCGCCTGAAAACAGGTCTGCGGGAAATCATAGAGACCTTCGGGATGGATGTGCGGCTTACTCCCAATCAGGATATTCTTCTCATCAACATCGCTTATGAGGACAGACAGGCGGTCGATGGCATGATCCTGGCGCACCACATCCCGCATGAGCAACATCTCAGCAATGTCCGGAAGCACGCCATGGCATGCCCCGCCCTGCCAACATGCGGGCTCGCCGTTGCCGAAGCCGAACGGGTTTTTCCGGATGTAATCCGCGAATTTGAAATTCTACTGGATGAACTGGACCTGTCCAGGGACATCATCACATTCCGCATGACCGGCTGTCCGAACGGATGCGCCCGCCCCTATGTCTCAGACATCGGCTTTGTCGGGCACTCAATGGACAAATATGCGGTTTTTATCGGCGGTGACCCATCGGGTAAGCGCCTAAACTACCTGTATAAGGACCTTGTCCCACTGAGTGATCTGGTGGACACGGTACGGCCGCTTCTGGAGCAGTACCGGGATCTGCGCATTGACGGTGAAAGCTTCGGTGACTTTGCTGTCCGGACCAGAATAGTTGATGAGGAAGCGATATTTGATCAATCCGGGGGGTCCCTGCCATGAACCTGCATAAAAATGTTGAACAAAATAAGGTGAAAAGCACCGGCAAGGTATTCATTGCCGGCGCCGGACCGGGAGATCCGGAACTCATCACAGTAAAAGTACTGCGCTTGCTGCAGACAGCAGATGTGATTGTGTTTGACCGGCTTGTCAATGCCGGACTCCTCGCGCACACCCGCCCTGATGCGCGGCTGATTCGGGTTGGCAAACAGCCCGGCAGACCCTCAGTTTCGCAGGAAGAGATCAATCGGATTCTGGTCACCGAGGCGCTTGCAGGATCAGATGTGCTTCGGTTAAAAGGCGGTGATCCCTTTGTTTTCGGGCGCGGCGGGGAAGAATGCCTGGTCCTGGCGGAGACAGGTATCGCGTTCGAGGTTGTTCCCGGCATAAGCAGCGTGACGGGAGCCACCTCCTACGCTGGCATTCCACTTACCATGCGCAACCTGGCAACCGGATTCAGTGTCATCAGTGGCCATTTGCATCCGGACAGCCCGCAATACGAATGGTCTGCCCTTGCCCGTGTCTCGACCCTGGTCATTCTTATGGGACTGCGAAACCTGCCGGATATAGCCATCCAGCTGCAAAAACATGGCCGAGACGGCAAGACGCCTGCAGCCCTCATTCGCTGGGGCACCACCGGTCAGCAGCTCGTAGTCACAGGCACGCTGGCTGACATCGGGAATAAAGCCGGCGACCTGAGCCCTCCTGTTACCGTCGTCATTGGGGAGGTCGTGAACTTTCACCACAAGCTCCAATGGTTCACACCACAGGAAGAAGAAAGGGAAACCATTCTCCAAGACCTGGAATTTGAGCAGATATCCGCCGGGTATGTCAAAACAGGCCATCACACGGCAGCTGCCGAAAAAAGCAAGAACCAGATAACTTTGTCAAAAATATGATACGGGAAACCGGCCAGTTGCAGAGACTCAATTCGCGTTTTGAAGGCACCAGCCCATCAGACATACTCAAATGGGTGCTGGATGTTTATGACGACAAGGCCGCATTATCCACCGGGTTCGGCGCCTCAGGCATCGTTCTGATGCACCAGTTGTCGTTGATCCATCCCGGAACATCCGTTTTTTATCTCGATACCGACCTGCTTTTCGATGAGACATATGAACTCATGGACAAAATACGGGATCGAATGGATATTCAGCTGGTCCGGGTCAGGCCAGACTATACGCTGCAACAGCAGGAAGAAGCATACGGCGAGAAGCTTTGGGAAACCCGTCCCGACACCTGCTGCTACATTCGCAAAGTTCTGCCGCTGAAACGTTACCTGAGTGATAAAGAGGCCTGGATTACAGCTATTCGCCGGGACCAGTCCCCCACCAGGCAGGACACACCCGTTTTTTCTCATGATGAAAATCTCGGTGTGCTGAAAGTTTGTCCCATCGCTGGCTGGACCGAGGATGAAGTGTGGGCCTATATCCGCATTAATGATTTACCCTTCAATGAGCTGCATGACAAGGGTTACCCCAGCATAGGCTGCCGCCCGTGCACCCGGCCGGTGCGGCAGGGTGATGATCTTCGTGCCGGCCGTTGGGCTGACAGCGATAAAACAGAATGCGGCCTGCATTCCCGAAATGCCCATCCCGGACAATCCAGGTAAAGGCAGGTTATATTACCGCATAACTCAAACAGGCGTTTAATGACTTTCTACCCCGTTTATCTGACACAGTTGGACAGGAAACCTGTCATTCTCCTTGGTGGCAATGACGAAGCAGAACGGAAAACCTGTGAACTGCTCGCATTTGGTGCCAGGGTGCACGTCATCAGTAAAAAAATAACCGCCGCCATGGAACACTGGTGGCATGAAGGACAAATCCAGTGGACACCGAGGACATACCGCTACGGTGACTTGAAGGACGCAGGATTTGTCGTAGCAGCCGAGTATTCGATGGAAACGGCAAAAACCGCGTCCAATGAAGCGAATGAACGAAATCTACTGATCAATGTCATGGACAATATTCCACTGTCCAATTCGGCATTCGGGTCTGTGGTCCGGCAGGGCAAACTCACCCTGTCCCTTTCCACAAGCGGACTGGCCCCTGCCCTGGCCGTCAGGCTCAAGGAGCGGCTCCAGCACGAAATTGATGCCGCATACGGGGAATTTCTAGTCCTGGCGGATACACTGAGACCGGTGATCATGTCATCCGGCCTTGATGCGGATGAGCGCAAAGCAAAATGGTATGAATGGGTTGATTCGGAGGTGATCCCGCTGCTGCGAAACGGACAGCGCAGGACGGCACTTGAAATCACCGCATGCATCTGGGGCTCCGATCTTGTGGAAAAGGCTATCCCGGAGTCAGTAGTGGATTCTGCCTGACCTGGCACACCGGAATTAGTTGCGCACACATATTAGTGACACATCCGAATTGGTTGTGCAACCAGTTTTGAGCACACACGAATCAGTGCCGCGCCCGGATCAGTGGTGCCACTTCCACCGGATTCCCGTCCATACACCTGCGACCATGGCAGCTGAAAACACCCATCCGGAGAGAGCAAAAGCAGAGATGCCCGACAGGGTGGTGCCGATTGTGCAGCCAAGTGAGATCATGGCCCCGAACCCAAGCAGCATGCCACCTGCTAAGCCCTTGCCGGCTTTCATCGCCGTAAGTCGGCTAAGCTGAAATCGCCCTGACAGCAATGCGGAAAACAGGGATCCGCCCACCAGTGCGAGTACAAATATTCCATTACCCGTGAGCAGTTCCGGTGCGGCAGCGGTACTGCAGCCTGCAAAACCATCCAGTCCCTCCAGCCGGTCCGGCAGTATTCCCAGAGTGCTGCCAAGCTGCCTTGAATACCGTCCCAGCTCGGCCGTGACACCAAGGGGCTCCACGCGCAGATAGGCGATCATGGACAGAACTCCAACTGCAATGCCGCCAACCCAGGTGGGCCATCTGTGGACGAAAACACGGTTCCAGATGGATGACAAGGTCATTTTTTCCGCAACTGAGCCGGCAGAGGCGGACGGGGTTGCAGGCGGACCCATGCAATCATCAGCAACCCGCAAATGACTGGTCTCGCCAGGCACACCGGCGGTGACACTGGTGTTTCTCGACATTTCGGTGTTTCCGGGCAGAGCAGCGCCTTGCGGATCGCATCCCGATTCATCTGCGGCAGAAGAAGTACCTTGAAACCGGACCAGAAGCCAGATCATCAGCGCCAGCAACAGGGTAATCTGGATCAATGCCCATACCGCGTATCCACCGGTTTCCGGAAGCCACACTACGGGTGAGGTGGAGACGGTGGCAACATAGAGCCGGTTCCAGACCATGAACCCAATGACAAAACCCGCCGCTGATCCGGCCAGTGCAAACGGTGCCACCATATACCCTTCACCCAGCCGGTACAGGTGAGCGCTTATGCAGGATCCGGACAGCGCCATCCCCCATCCGAAAAGCAGTCCGCCAAGCAGCAGGTGCCAGCTGACCGGACCTATGTGGGCATCCTGAGGTAGGTATCCGGCCGAGGGATCGGCAATCCAGTTTCCAAAAAGCACAAGATACCCGGCACTTCCGACTGCCAGTGCAACGATCAATCCGGCAGCCGGTTTTCCATTGCCATATTCAAAAAGGTCCCGCAACACGCAAAAAAAGCAGAAGCGGGACCTTTGAAGTACCAGGCCGAACAGCGCTCCGGTCAATAGAAGAAACGGAGCCTGCCGTACCTGCTGCTGATCACTGCCGGCAAAGAACCAGAATCCGGCAAGGAGCAGCAGCACTACCGCTGCTGCGGTATAATTGTTAATAAACCTACGCATGGAATTTCCTGGTGCTGGTTACTTGCCTGTCCAGACCGTCCCAGCCGGATTTTCGATGGGTACACCAACGGCATTGCCGTACTCGGTCCAGGATCCATCGTAATTCTTCGTTTCGTACCCCAGAATGTAGTGCAGTGCGAACCAGGTATGGCTGGAGCGCTCTCCGATCCGGCAGTAGGTGATCACCGGCTTGCTCCCATCAATTCCTTTGTCTGCATAGATCTGCCTGATCTTTTCCCTGGGCAGGAAAGTTCCGTCAGCCGGATTGACGATCTCGCCCCACGGTACGTTCACAGCGCCCGGAATATGACCGGCCCGAATCGCCAGTTCCTGAATGCCCTCGGGGGCTATGACCCGTCCTTCGTATTCCGCTGGAGATCGGATGTCGATCAGCGCAGCGGACTGCTCCCGGTTCACCGCGGCAAGCACATCCTGCAGATCTGCACGGAGATGGTCATGGACTGCAGCCACTTCATAAGTGGTGCGTGAATAGGAAACCGGACGAGTGCTCAATGGCCGCCGCTCCTGCTCCCATTTGTTGCGTCCACCATCCAGAAGCTTGATGTTATCGTGCCCGTAGATGGTGAACACCCAGGCACCCCATGCGGCAAACCAGTTGTTGTGATCACCATACAGCACCACGGTTGTCTCATTGGTAATCCCGCTGCGGGACAGCAGCTCGGCAAAGGCATCGGCAGAGGCGATATCACGCCGCACCGGATCTACAAGGTCCGTATGCCAGCGGAAATTGACCGCTCCCGGGATGTGCCCCCGTTCAAATTTTCCGGGTTCCACACTCACCTCGACAAAACGCACGTCGGGATTGTTCAGATTTTCAGCCGCCCATTCGGTGGATACTACAGGACCGTCTGTTCCGGCCTGTACCGTCACCGCTATGAGCAGGATTGCGAGAAGTAAACTGAGATTTTTCATTTTCTTAAAGTGATTTGGTTGGATGTGTTCGTTGCTTGTTGCTTGTTGAAGTTGCTGTTGCTGAAGTGCCTGATCTGCAGGGATTATTTGCCGGATCACGCACAATCATGGCTCGCTTCAGTCCGGACCCGGGTCCGGGCACTGCGGTTTTGCCTATCCGGATCCGATGATACGCTGGTATATCAGATCCACGGCCTCTTCCGATGAAACGGCATTGGTGTCGATAGACATAACACCGTCTCCCGGAGGTTCATGAGGAGAATTATAGCCGGTCAGTGAACGTATCCTGCCTTCCCTGGCTTTTCGGTACAGCCCTTTGGGATCTCGTTCATGAAGGGTTTCCGGTGAGCAGTGCACCAGAACCTCAGTGAACCGTCCGTCGGGAAAGAGCCGCCTGACCCGCTCTCTGTCACTTCGTATCGGTGACACGAAGGCACAGATCACAATTGCCCCTTGTTCAAAGAAAAGTCGTGCCGCTTCCCCCGCCCGGCGAATATTTTCGGTGCGATCCTCCGGAGTGAATCCCAGATCACCATTCAATCCGTGACGCAGCTGATCACCGTCCAGAAGCATCGTCTGCATTCCCTGCTCCCAAAAACGGTTTTCAAGGGTTTTTGCTATGGTCGTTTTTCCGGCGCCGGACACCCCGGTAAGCCAGACAACATGCGCCGGATGCCCATTCCGTTTTTCGCGCATCTCTCGACGGATATTCCAGGGCTGCCAGTGTACCCGCGGACTTCGTAACGTTTCGGTTTCTCCATTAATTCCGGTGTTGAAGGCATGCGGCTGGTCGCTGCCGGGACTGCCCAACCGGTCCATGCGGATCATGCCGGCAGCCACAGTGGCATTGGTGTCGGGGTCGATCAGTATGAAACTTCCGGTGGCTTGGTTGCGCTTGTAGTCATCCGGGAAAACGGGGGCCGCCGTCTCCACCTCCACATGTCCGATTTCATTTAGTGCCAGCGTTTCAGCCGGTTCGCTCGCATATGTATTCGCATCATACCGGTCATGAACACGGGAAATGACAGCAGATACGGTGCGCGTCGTGTGCATGAGCTGATATACCCGCCCGGGCACCAGATCCGCACTGTTCATCCAGCATAAAACGGACCTGAAACGGGTAGTCGGGACAGGCGCACGATCTTCCTTGACCAGCATGTCGCCCCGGCTCAGATCCATTTCATCCGCTATCCTGAGGATGACGGACTGTCCGGCAACGGCACGAGCAAGCGGACCACCCGGCGAATCGATACTGATGACGGTACTGAGCTGCCCTGAAGGCAGCAAGACAACGCTATCCCCCTCTGCAACCATCCCGGACTCCACCCTGCCCGCAAAACCGCGGTAGTCCTGGTCCGGACGGATCACATACTGCACAGGAAACCGGAAATCCCGGTCGTTTCGGCGCGTTCCCACCTGCACATGCTCCAGGTGGTGCAACAGCGTGTCGCCCCGGTACCAGGGCATGGACTTCGACCGGTGGACGATGTTGTCTCCCTTCAGGGCCGATATCGGGATAAAAGTGATTTCATCAACATCCAGCTTTTCAGAAAATGGCCGGAACTCCCGGACGATTTCATTGAAACGGTCGCCGGAATAGTTCACCAGGTCCATCTTGTTTATGGCAACCACAAGTTGCGGGATCTGAAGCAGGGAGGATAGAAAAGCATGGCGCCTGCTTTGCGTCAGCACTCCTTTGCGCGCATCGATGAGCACAATAGCCAGGTCGGCCGATGATGCACCAGTGACCATGTTCCGGGTGTACTGCTCATGGCCCGGCGTATCGGCAATGATGAACTTCCTCCTGGGCGTGGCAAAATAACGGTACGCCACATCAATGGTTATGCCCTGCTCCCTCTCCGCTCGCAATCCATCGGTAACAAGAGCCAGGTTCACCTCCTCGCCCCTGTTCGATGCGCTCAGTTCCAACGCTTCGAGCTGATCATCAAACATCGATTTGCTGTCGAAAAGAAGGCGGCCGATGAGGGTGCTTTTCCCGTCATCCACACTGCCCGCCGTTGTGAATCGCAGCAGGTCCATGCCCGCTCCGGTCGTAATCGCACTCCCGGCAACAGCTTCATCCTGGCTATCTTTATTCTCAATACGGTCCATTATATTTACTGAAAGTGTCACGCTGCAGTTTTGATTTCTTGTTGATGGGTGGATGTGATCAGAAATATCCGACTCGTTTCCGGTCCTCCATTGCCGCCTCGGAGCGCTTGTCGTCATGACGGTTCCCCCTCTCGGTCACCCTTGCCGCCGCCACTTCCGCAATGATCTCCTCCAGTGTGGATGCCTGCGAAAGCACGGCGCCGGTGCAGGTTACGTCTCCAATGGTCCGGAAGCGCACGGTTTTCTCCACCGGCTCCTCCCCGGAATACCTGGCAATGAAATCCGAATCGGCGAGCCAGGCGCCACGCCGGTTGAACACGCGCCTTCTGTGGGCAAAGTAGAGAGACGGTATGGGAATCCGCTCCGATGCGATGTACTGCCAGACATCCATTTCGGTCCAGTTGCTCAGCGGGAACACGCGGAAATGCTCTCCGGGATGCTTGCGGCCATTGAACAGGCTCCAGAGTTCGGGCCGCTGGTTCTTGGGATCCCACTGGCCGAAAATATTGCGATGCGAAAAGAAACGCTCCTTCGCCCGGGCCTTTTCTTCGTCCCGCCGGCCCCCGCCCAGGGCGCAGTCCACGTTGTGCTCTTTCAGGGTATCCAGCAAGGTTACCGTCTGAAGCGCATTGCGACTGGCTTCCGGTCCGATTTCCTCACCTGCGCGACCGTTATCGATGCTTTCCTGCACTCTGCCAACAATCAGGCGGGCGCCTGTCCTGCGCACCAGATCATCCCGAAACCGGATTGTCTCCGGGAAATTATGTCCCGTATCGATATGCATCAGCATGAACGGAAAGGGCGCCGGCCGAAATGCTTTCATGGCGAGGTGAACCATTACGATGGAGTCCTTGCCGCCTGAAAAAAGGAGGACCGGACGCTCGAACTGAGCGGCCACCTCCCTCATGATATAAATGGCCTCCTCTTCCAATTGCGTCAGATGGGGGTCACGCAGGGATTTGCCGGTTGATTTCGATGAAATGCCCGAAACGGCACCGTTTAATATGAAAGCAGGATGATTCTGCTGAATCTGTCTGTTTGCGGTATGCAAGGCTGTTGTCATAATTTGTTTTTCCGGCTTGTTGTGGCGGTTGTTTGATTCGGTTGTTGATGGATGTTGTTTTCGATGTTTTTCTGATTTACGATTTTCTGATTCCGTTGACTGGATTCCCGTTTTGAGCGACTCTCACGTCCACAGCCAGGTGACCACGGTCACCGTTATGGTCATGAGAATCAGCGTGACCGGCAGTCCTGCTTTCAGGTAATCGGTGTAGCGGTATCCGCCCGGCTCCATGACCATCAGATTGGTCTGGTACCCGATTGGCGTAAGAAAACTGGCTGACGCAGCGACGGCAACCGTTATACCGGCGGCATGCGGATCCAGCCCCATTCCAACCGATGTTTGCAGCGCAATCGGCAGCATGAGTACCGCCGCCGCATTGTTCGTCACCAGCTCGGTCAGCACATTGGTTGCCAGATATATGGCCGCAATGACGGCAATGACTCCCAATGCAGACGACTGCGAAACGAGATAAAGGGCGGCTTTTTCAGCCAGGCCGGTGCTTTCCAGTGCAGACCCGATGGCCAGTGCCGCCCCAATAACGGCAAGTATGGAAAAATGGATGGATTCGAGGATGCGTGATGCGGGTAGCACACCGGTAACAATCAGCAGAACGGCAGCTGCCATCACCGGTATCTGGACCGGAAGCAATCCGGAGATAGCAGCCCCGATCATGCCCGCCACCACCAGAATGGTCCACGTTTTTTTCAAGCTGGATGGGGGTGCGTTACCGGGTTGGGTAGCTCCCGATGGCACAGCCGAAAGCATTGCCGCAACCGGAACATTGCCGGCTGCCAAAGTTGCTTCAGGATGCGGCCGGCCGCTGTGGGCCATTCCCGCATACACCCCGGAAGGCGATGCACCTGCTTCAACAGCCAGGGAATACCCCGGAGCAGGCAGCATGCCGTGTCCACCCGGCAAGACATACACGCCACTGGGAATTCCGAAACCCCTCCTGCCCTGCGCCGTTGCAGCCCGGGTTTCTCGGTGCAGTCCGGGATCTGCGGCCAGTCTGCCGGAGGCTTTCGGGGACGGCCCCGCAGACCGGTCCGGCAACCACCGGTGCCCAATCCAGACAAACCACAAGAGCACGATCAGGGATGCAGGAATGCCTATCCAGGCCAGTTGCAAAAAGTGAAACGAGGCATGGCCGCGGTCCGCGAGCATCTCCGATACGATCAGATTGGTGGATGTTCCGAATAGTGTAATGGTCCCACCAATTATAGCGGCATATGAAAGAGGAATTAGCATTTTGGATATGGGAATTCCACTTTGCCCGGAATATTTCTGCAGTTGGGGAGACAGAATGGCAACAATGGGGGTATTGTTAACCAGGGAAGACAGTGCCGATGTCGGGCCCATGATGCGCACCATCAGAGATCTCATCCCGCCGGATCGCGAGTGGATAATCCGATCCAGATAATCAAGCAGTCCCGCCATTCGCACACCGCCGGCTACAACGAACAGCGCTCCCACGGTCAGCACGGCCGGACTGGTGAAGCCGGCCACGATATCATTCACCGATATGATCCCGGGTATGAGCAGCAATGGCATGGTGCTGACAAACAGGTGCACCGGACGGACACGGCCCTGGATCAGCAAGGCGATCAGTATTATGATAACCGAAAGAGTATAGATTGAAGGCCAGTCCATTTATTGACGAAACAGAGCATTTGCCATGTCTGAAAGTATCAGCGCGGCTATGGTCGTTGATTGGGGGTTTCTGTTACTGGGTGAGCTCATTTGGGATAAGGTTACCTGGATTAACTTTCCGGCGTGATTGAACGGTCCGGGTTTTGCGCCATCCGAATTTTGGGCAAAAAAAAAGCCCGCTTACCAAATCGGCAGCGGGCTTGCACATCACGTGTAAAAAAATCAGATCAGCACATAGGACAACCACCGCCGGTATCGTCGGGCATGTTACAGCACATACAGAGAAGCATGTTGTGAATGGCTGTTGTGGTTGTCATGTCAGAATTTTCTTTATCAGTCCAATGAAATCTGTTCGCCTGCAATTGTTTTTCATTATGGCAACAATGCAGAACTGAAATCTTAAAGCGCAAGTTAAACTCATCTTACACTTATGTCAACCATTAATTTTTATTTATGAATATTCTCATAAAATAACTTCAGAAACACCGCCGCGGCGCTCGTCCCCGGCACCTTGAAACCCGTCCGGACCGTGCATCACGGAGTGTACGCCTCCGAAGAACAAATTGGAACTGCTCCATAGTTTATGATCCGGACAGACCTTGAGCACCGGTTCAAGCGCGGCCGGATCAAAGCCGTGCTCCAGGGAGAGGTGCTCTTTTTCGCAGTGGATACGCGGACTCCTGATGGCATCCTCCAGTGACATTTCATGGTCGATCAGATTCAGGATTACCTGGAGGATGGCGGTTCGGATCCGGTTGGACCCGCCCGAGCCGAAAGCCACGACTGTGCCGTCCTTGCGGGTCAGGATGCCGGGGGTCATCATGGAGGTGATGCGCGCATCCTCGGGCCAGCGGTGGAACCCGCCGGGATGCAGATCCTCCTCGCCAAGCATGTTGTTTAGCATGACGCCGGTTCCGGGGATGATGTGTCCGCACCCTTCGCCGTTGCTGGTGGTGAGGCTGGCGGTATTGCCCCGGGAATCCATGATGCTTATGTGTGTGGTGCCGCGGGTGAAGCGGGCGTAGTCGGACATCTGGCGCCGGTAGTCGGACAGGAATTGTGGATCCAGCATATCCTCGCCGGGTACGGGCAGGTTGTTTTGGATCAGGTAATCGATGCGTGCCTGGTCGGTAAGCTGCTGCACCCTGGCCAGCCGTAGCAGGTGTCCGGCGGAGCCAAAGGGATGGTCGGAGGGATCGGCCTCCTCCATCAGCTTCAGGGCGAAGGCGATCAGAGTGCCGCCGGAGCTGGGGGCGGGATTGAAAGCCAGCGAGGCTGTGTCGCGGTAGGTTATCTCGAGCGGCTTGCGCCGGATGACCTCATAGTTCCAGAAATCCTCGAGCGTCAGGTGCCCGCCGGCCGTCCGGCTCATGCGGCTCACCTGTTCGGCGACCTCACCCCGGTAGAACAGGTCCTCCCCTTCCAGGACGAGCACTTCCAGGAAATCGGCCAGGTCCGGCTGGCGCAGCACATCGCCTTCAGCCAGAAGACCATTTTTACGCTCCGGGTTACCGTAAATATCCAGGGAAGCACGGGTGGAACGGTAAATCGGCGAGATGATATCGAGGATGTAGGCCTGGAAGTGGTTCATGGCCACGCCGCTGCGGGCCAGCTCTATCGCCGGTTCGGCCAGCTGTTTCATGGACATGCGGCACAGGTCGCGCTGGATTGCGAACAACCCGCGTACGGTGCCCGGGATGCCTGCCGAACCCATGCCGATGTGGAATTCCTGCTCTGTCTCGCCGAAATCGGCCGATATGGGGTAGAACTCAACTTCACCGGAGAGACGCCTTTTACCAGGTGTGTGGACGAAAAAATCGTAGAGTGTCTGGCGGGCATCCGGGGTGCGGGCCATCAGGAATCCGCCTCCGCCGGGAGAGGAGAGCACCGGCTCGGTCACGCAGGCGGCCAGATGTGCGGCCACCACGGCGTCGAACGCGTTGCCGCCGCTTTTGAGGATATCGGCGGCGACCTGGACGGTCTGCGGATGTCCCGCTGCCACGACGCCTGATTTTTTTCTCACGTGTACCTGAATCCGTTGATTTAACTGATGCTTCGCATGTGCCGGAAGGTCATCCTGACGCCATCCGGAATGCAACGAGTTCATGATACCACCATTTTGAGAAAAATGGCAACTGGGTTGAGGAACCGGATGAAGCGGTGACATGCCAACGCAGAAATTATTATTGATGTAACTCATTTCGGGTAATGTGTAACGCATCGTCAGGATAGTATATATAGCTTGCATTCATCATGCTTTGCAAGAGCAGGTGTAGTTATCCCCACGAAAACTT
>SKNT01000217.1 GCA_007120385.1 Balneolales bacterium | reverse complement strand
GTCCGACCAGCATCGGGCAAATCAGCACACCGTCGGCGCCCAGTTCGGCGGCTTGTTCAAAACGCCCGGTCACGCGGTGCGGATCCGTGGTTATATTCGGGAAATAGCTGGAGCGGCGGCCGGTTTTTTGCGCGGCACGGTCAACGGCTTCCACGCAATTTGCAACCCGCTCGGCGAAGGGAGCCGTGGTCTGGTCGGCCAGGCCGTGGTCGTCCTTTATGATGTCCACCCCGCCCAGGGCAAACCGGAAGGCCAGATCCGCCAGCTTCCGTGACGAATAACCCATCGGTTTGAGTGCCGTACAGGCCAGTGCCCGCCCGTGGATGTTCCATTTTTCCCGGATTTGCTGAATTCCGTAAGCGGGTCCTGAAAGCAGTCCGCTGCCAGTCTTCCGTCCGCCCGTATTTTGTCCGCCGGCTACCGTTTCGCTGCCGGCCACATCCTCCCAGCGGATATCGGTGATGGCAATGCCGTTCATCATGGAAATGTTGCCGAACAGGACATTCAGCAGCTGCGTGATCTCGTTGCCGAGGTTGTTTTTCGGCCAGGCGATGGTCACCCGGAGCTGCTGCAGTTCCTCCCGCAATCCGTCCGAAGGTGTCTCAACGGAGGCAACAGCCGTCACCGAGCCGGTCACATGCTGCATGCTGAGCGACTGCACCACATGGTCCGGCAGCTCTGCGCTCTGTTCGAGCTGCAGGGCACGTATCCGCTCCTCCGGGTCCTCGCCGGCCGTGAGCGTGAGCAGATAGGTCACATGGAAGCGGTCGGACATGGTTGTCTTTACAGCTCGCCGACGACAATGGTTTCGTTGCGGCCCGGTCCGGTGGATACGATCTTAATGGGCACATCGAGGAACTCAGAAAGCGCCTCAAGGTATTCCCGTGCCGCCGCGGGCAGTTCGTCATAGGAACCGGCTTCGCGGATGGATGCCTGCCAGCCCTTGTATTCCTTGTAGACCGGCTTGACTTTCTCGAGGTCCACCGGACGCAGCGGGAATTCGTCGGTTTCCTCGCCGTTCAGGGTGTAGGCCGTACAGGCGCGGATGGTCTCGAACTTGTCGAGCACATCCAGTTTGGTGATCGCCAGCTCGTTGATGCCGTTGATCCGGATGGCGTAACGAAGCGCCACCAGGTCGATCCACCCGCACCGTCTGGGTCTGCCGGTGGTGGAGCCGAACTCTTGCCCGGCTTCCCGCAGTGCGTCGCCGGTCGCATCCTCCAGTTCGGTCGGAAAAGGTCCGTTGCCGACCCGGGTGCAGTACGCTTTGGTAATGCCCATCACCCGGTCGATGGCGGTCGGTGGAATTCCGGTGCCGACACAGGCTCCGCCCGAGGTGGGCGAGGAGGAGGTGACAAAGGGATAGGTCCCGTGGTCGATATCCAGCAGCGTCCCCTGCGCCCCTTCGAGCAGGATCTCGCGACCCGCCGCCAGTGCCTTGTGGAACCGGCTGGTGGTGTTGCAGATGTAGGGCTTGAGTTTCTTCCCGGCCTCCAGCATCTGCCTGTACATCTCGTCCAGTTCCATGGGCTCAGCCCGGTACGTGGCCAGCTTGGCGTTGATCTCGGCCAAGTTCACCTCTATCTTCTTGCGAAGCAGGTCGCCGTTTTCCAGGTCCATCATGCGGATTCCGACCCGGGCGATCTTGTGGACGTAGGCCGGACCGATACCGCGACCGGTGGTTCCGATTTTCTTTCCTCCCAGGGCCGTTTCCCCGACTTTGTCCAGATTTTTGTGATAGGGGAGGATAACATGGGCGGATTCACTGATCAGCAGCCGGCCTTCGATATCCACCCCGGTCTTCCGGACCATGTCGATTTCATCAAGCAGCGTAAGCGGATCGATGACCACGCCGTTGCCGATGATACAGGTGGTGTTGCTGTGAAAAATTCCGGAGGGAATCAGATGGAGGATGTGGGTCTCTCCGTCAAATTTGAGGGTGTGTCCCGCATTGGCGCCGCCCTGGTAGCGCGCCACATAGTCGGCCTGGTCACTTAGCAGGTCAACGACCTTTCCTTTCCCCTCGTCGCCCCACTGGGCGCCGATTACAATACGAACGGACATAGCAATAACACGAATAAGGTGGGAACCGGCCAAAAAAAGAGGTGCCGAAGCACCTCCTTTTTATTTTTCCGGTAAGTTGGAAACAGGGTACATATGGCTATTTTTCCTTCTTGGCGAAGGACTCCACAGCTTCATCAAGCGTGCGATAGTGATCAAAAACGGTAATAAGCTTGGTGATCATCAGCAGGCTTTCGATTTTGTCGGTAGCATTGGCGATGCGCAGATCGCCGCCGGCATTTCGCATGGTTGTAAGCGCTCCGATCATCATCCCGAGCCCGGAGGAATTCATGAACTTCACCCGGCTCAGATCCACAACCGCATTCTTCTTGCCCTGATCAATCAGTTCATGAAGTTTTTCATTGAGGGTAAGGGCATCCGGTCCGCCCATAACATTACCTTTGAATTCGATCACAACACAGTTGTATCGCTCGGAAATATTGAAACTCATATGAAGTCGGATTAGGTTATTTGGAACCTGCGAATCAGGCTATGTTTTTGCGTGTCTTCTGCTGCAGATCCACCAGAAGAGCACTTGCAACGAAGATAGAGCTGTACGTTCCAAGCAGCACGCCAATAATCAGTGCGAACGAGAGCCCTTTCAAGACATCTCCACCGAAAATAAACAGTATCGTGACTACAAACAAGGTCGTCAGTGATGTTATAACTGTACGGCTCAGGGTGTTGTTGATACTGCGGTTGACCATCTTGTCAAAGCTTTCGGTCTTGAAGATAAGGGAGTTTTCGCGGATCCGGTCAAAGACCACTACCGTATCGTTGAGCGAGTAGCCCACAATGGTCAGGAATGCCGCAATGAGCACCTGGTTGATGTCCAGACTGAACGGTACGATGCCGTGCAGAATGGTAAAGATGCCAAGGGTGATGATCACGTCATGCGCCAGGGCGGCAACGGCCCCGGCCGAATAGGACCATTTCTTGAAGCGGATCAGGATGTAGAGGAAGATGACGATCAGCGCAAAGATGATCGACATGAGCGCCGCGTTCCTGAGGTCGTCGGCAAAGCTCGGTCCCACCGTTTCGGTCTGGATGATCCGCGATGGATTGTCCGGATAGAGCGATGCTGCCGTAGCCGTGACGATCTGCTGCACTTCGGAGGTAGGCATTTCCGTATCGATCCGGATCAGCATGTCGCGTCCCACGCCAAGCCGCCGGATATTGGGCAGCGTTCCAAGGGGAGCGTTCAGTTCGCTTCGGATCTCCTCCACGGGTACGGGCTCCTCGAATTCGAGGATAATCTCGATTCCTCCGCGGAAGTCGATGCCGTACTGGAGTCCGCGTCCGAAAATGGCAACCAGGGACAGGAGGATCAACGTCCCCGATATGATGTATCCCACCTTGCGGTGCGGGATAATGCTGTAATTGGCGGTTTCAAAAAGTCTCATGAGTACAAAATGTTTAAGTTCTAAAAATGGGTATATGTTTCACGGGGCTGCCGATCAGCCGTAGCTGACGGTCCACTTCTTGTCTTTGGTCATCCAGTCCACGATCACACGGGTGATGATGATGGCGCTGAACAGGGAAGCGGCAATTCCCGCCATGAGGGTAATGGCAAAGCCCTTGATGGGTCCCACACCGAAGCTGAAGAGAATGACAGCTGTGAGGAACGTGGTGATGTTGGCATCAAGGATGGCGCTCATGGAGTTGGAATATCCGCTGTCGATGGCTGCGATGAGACTTTTTCCTGCTCTCAGCTCCTCTCGGATCCGGTCAAAGATCAGTACGTTTGCGTCCACGGCCATACCGATGGTAAGCACAATGCCGGCTATGCCGGGCAGGGTAAGCGTGGCGTTGAACGCGGCCAGGATACCCATGATGAAGATGATGTTGAGCACCAGTGCAATGTCGGCAATGGCCCCGCCGGTGCGGTAGTAGAACATCATGAAGAAGATTACGATGATCAGGCCGGCCAGGGCTGAATTGAATCCGGCGCGGATGGAGGCCTCTCCAAGGCTCGGACCAACGGTGCGTTCCTGGACGATGTTCAGCGGGGCGGGAAGGGCGCCCGACATGAGGATGTTCACAAGGTCTTCCGCCTCGGCCGAACTGGCCAGTCCGGTAATGGAGGAGCGTCCGCCGGTGATCTGACCCTGGACTACCGGGTAGGAGTAGATCACACCATCAAGGGCAATGGCGATGGGCCGGCCGATGTTGGCGCCGGTCACGCGCGCCCAGACACGGGCTCCCTGGCGGTTCATGGTCATGGAGACCTCGGGGCGGTTGGTGTGCTGGTCGAAGGACGGGCGCGCTTCGGTGACCACATCGCCGGTCAGCTCGACCTGGCGGCGGACACCGATGAGGGAGTAGTAACTTTGGCCCTCCATTTCGAACTGCGGGTTGGCCGTCCACATGAGCGTGATGTCACGTGGAAGCAAACGCTGGACTTCGGGCTGGCGGATCAGCCTGTTGACCTCGGCAGTGTCCGCACCGGCAGCCGAACCGAACGTAACGCCTTGTCCCTGGGGAAGCAGCACCTGAAGCAGCCGGTTGTCCTGGCGCTCCTGGTCCAGATCCTCCCATTCCTGCTCAAGGTCGAATTCATCGTCATCGGGTTCAAAGTAGGTGATGATTCGCTCAAGTGAGTGGCGCAGGTCATCAGGATCAGCGGTGAGGCGGAATTCCAGGCGGGCTGTGCCGCGCAGCAGGTCCCGCACCCGCTCCTCGTCGGTTACGCCGGGAAGCTCAACCACAAGGCGGTTGTTGCCCTGGCGCACAATGGAAGGTTCGGTGACCCCGAAACGGTCGATCCGGTTCCGAACGATCTCGATGGCCCGGTTGACAGCGGCGTCACGCTGCTCCTGAAGCCACTGCTGGATCTCGGCATTGGTTGAACGGCGGGTGATGTTGTCGGCGTCGGAGCGGAAGTAACGGCTCATGCGCGCTTCGGCGTCCCGCTCCTCAAATACCTGGACAAATTCCGCGATGACATCCGTGTTTGCGGCACGGGCACGCTCACTGGCTGTGGCCAGGATTTCGTTGAACTCGTCATCGGCGTATTCGCCGGCAAGTTCCTGGATCAGCTGGTTTGTGGCCAGCTCCAGGGTCACGTGCATGCCGCCCTGAAGGTCCAGGCCAAGGGTCAGGATCTTCTCGCGCATATTGTCGATTTTAACCTGGTTTTCCCGGATGTACTCGACGCGCTCCTGATCCTCCATGTTGTCAATTTTCTGCATTTCCAGCCAGTACTGGAATGAGGGGAACAGATAGTATATCGTCAATACTAAAAAGGCGGCGATAAAAGCCAATTTGGTTCCATTTCCTTTCATAATTGTGGACTCGTTCTTTGTTTGTAAATAGCAGTTTTGTAAAAGCGGTAGCTGCGTCAGGCAGCTTGTGCGATGGTGCGGATATCAGATGGCAGTGCGGACAGGTGATTTCTTGCCGCACGGATCGGATTCAGCGTTCATGGCAGGGATGGGTGGGCTCAGGCAGGAAGGCGATACGGAGATTGGCAGTACGGATCACCCGGAGTCCTGATTCGGCCGGGGGGGCTAAGGGGCGTTGATCGAAATTCCCCCGGACAGCGGCCTGAGGATCATGCGGATATAGTCGATCGCATCACTCAAACGGCTGTATGCGCCAACGACAAACTGGACGGTGCTGGAAACCTGGCTCCAAAGTGTTTTGTCCTCTTTTTCAGAGGCAGGAGGCACCTGAACCTGACGGTCAACGATCATGACCGTATCGGCCAGCGCTTCCTGCTGGTAGAGCGTCCACTTCAGCAGCAGGGTATTGTAAATGTCATCGTTTGTGGCACTGCCTTCATCCACCGGAAGCGTGAAATCATCCTGATGCTCCCCGACGATGGCCGAAGCTTTGCGCAACAGCCCGGGTATGTCACCCTGTTCGCCCCTGAGGGAGTGGATCTTGTTCTGAACCTCCGGATTGTCCGTGTCCGCACGCAATCCCATCAGCCAGACCGAAACCGATTCGCTGGTCTGTTTCCGGTCTTCTCTGGGCCACGCAAAAAAGGTGATGCCCGTGACGATGAGAAGGAGCAGCGGAACTTTTACAATATGTGAACGGAAGAATGCCATCAACCTTAAATATACATAAATGTGTGGCTTCTGGCAATGAAAGAATGGTGCCGGAATGGGTGTTTTGGGACGATTCAAACGCTTTGCATTTTCGAGGCACTTTCCAGTTCCTGCCTCAGAAAACGGCCGGTGTAGGAGCGCTCGATCCGGGTCAGCTCTTCGGGGGTTCCGGCTGCGATGATCTCGCCTCCTTCGCCGCCGCCCTCCGGACCCATGTCGATGACGTGGTCGGCGGCCAGGATCAGGTCCAGGTTGTGCTCAATGACCACCACGGTGTTGCCCTTGTCGACGAGCTGCTGGATTACATTGACCAGCATGGTGACATCCTGGAAGTGCAGTCCGGTGGTGGGTTCGTCCATTACGTAAAGCGTATCGCCGGTGCCGATTTTGGAGAGCTCGCGGGCCAGTTTGATGCGCTGCGCCTCGCCGCCGGAAAGTGTGGTGCTGGACTGGCCCAGTGTGAGGTAACCGAGTCCCACCGAGTTCATGGTCTCCATGATGCGCTTGACCCGCGGGACCGCATCGAAGAACCCGGCGGCCTGCTCAATGCTCATTTCCAGCACATCGGCGATGTTTTTCCCCTTGTAGTGGATATCCAGCGTTTCGCGGTTGTAGCGCCGCCCATTGCAGCTCTCGCAGGTGACGTAGACATCCGGCAGGAAATTCATCTCGATTTTCTTGACACCGTCGCCGGTACAGGCCTCGCAGCGTCCGCCTTTGACGTTGAAGGAGAACCGCCCCTGGCCGTATCCGCGGATTTTCGCCTCGGGAAGCTCGGCAAAGAGCGACCGGATGATATCGAACACTTTGGTGTAGGTGCCGGGGTTGGATCGCGGCGTGCGGCCGATCGGACTCTGGTCGATGGATATGATCTTGTTGAGATGATCGAGTCCTTGCACTTCGTCGTAGGGCAGGGGGACCGTGCGCGACTGGTAGAAATGGGAGCTGAGCAGCGGCACCACCGTCTGGTTGATCAGAGAGCTTTTTCCGCTGCCGCTCACACCCGTAACGCAGGTGAAGGTTCCCAGCGGCAGGCGGAGTTCGGCCGATTTCAGGTTGTGTCCGCGCGCGCCCTTCAGCACCAGCTCGGTGCCCTTGCCCTTGCGCCGGATTTCGGGAAGCGGGATGCGCTCCTGGTAACGCAGAAAGCGGGCGGTCAGGGAGGCCGGATCCAGTTCATCGGGCCGGCCTTGTGAAACGATGTGGCCGCCGAACCGGCCGGCGCCGGGACCCAGGTCCACCACATAATCGGCATGCTCGATGGTCTCGCGGTCGTG
>SKNT01000052.1 GCA_007120385.1 Balneolales bacterium | reverse complement strand
GCCTTGAGCTGCGATGGGATAGCGGCGCTGACCATGATACCGATGCTGCTCATGGCCATCACAAACAGGAACGAGAACAGATAGATGCCCCACAGACGCCCGTCCACCGGCACATCAAACGCGTACATGATGCCGTGCAAACTGAACAGCCACATCAGCATGCCCATCACCCAATAGGGAAACGACTTGGCCAAAAGGATCATGAAAGCCGATCTGGAGTGGCGCAGAAGATGTACGAATGACTGCTCCTCGAACTCCTGGCTGAAACTGAGCGCCAGCACCAGCATGAACACCTGCTGCAGCACCATGCCCAGCAGACCCGGCAGCAGGAAAATCAGGTAGTTGTTGGATGGATTGAAATAGCGGCTGAACACGGTCTGGAAGGCACCGTGGCGCTCTTCGGCAATGGATGCCGGAACACCCGCCTTCTTCAGGGATTCAATGCGCGCTCCGGCGTCGAGCGTCGCCAGCACCTGCTGGATCGACCGGCTGGTGTAGTTGGTGATAACCATGTTGGATGCGTTCATGCTCACATGGATCTCGGGACTGCGTCCCTGCTGCATGTCGGCCTCGAACCTGCGCGGGATGGTCACAATGGCATGGATATCGCCGGACACGAAGGCATCCCACAGTGCGGCTTCATCGGCATGCACCCTGGCCACCCAAAGATTTTCGTTTTCGTCCAGGGCGTCGATGATACGGTCGGCCATGATGCTGCCATCCAGATTTACCACAGCAATGGGGGTGTCATGGAGCTGGGCGTCCTTGTACAGAACGCCGAAAAGCGGGCCGTACAGGAGCGGAGCCCCAAAAAAAATGAGCATAGCCACCGAGTTGCGCGAAAACCGGTGGAACTCCCTGAGGATGATGGTAAAAAAAGTACGGATAAACGCCATTGCCTTTGTTTTTATGGATGCGGGCTCTCCTCGAGAAGAACGGTCATGTTGTGGTGCAGATCGCCGGTGGGTTCCCCGGGCAGCGGACGGAACCTGAGCTCGTAGACCGACTCGCCCAGACGGTGACGCGGATACATGCTGGTGACGGATGCATAGGACGGAAGCGGTACGATCCGGTCAAGGGAAGCGCGGAATGCCGTGCCGCCAAAACCGGTCCGCAAGTTCCACACCTGCCCGGTCTCGAACGTGTGCAGCTGCGATTCGGGCACGGTAAAGCGGATAGTCGGAGCGTCCAGCTCATATCCGGCAAACAAGTTGTAGCCGGGAGTTGCCAGTTCACCCGGACGCAGCACCACGGTCTGGATGCGCATGGTTTCCGGAGCGACGATTACCCGGTCGGCCCATGCCGTTTCCGCCTCGGAAAGGACGGCCAGGGCACGCTCATAATCGCCCCGGGCCATGGCTATCTTCTCGGGACGGACCCCGGAATCCACATCCTCCGCCTGGGCCTTTGCTGCTTCCAGCTGGGATGATGCCGCCAGATAACGGGAACGGGTTTTGTCATACTCCTGTGCTGCGATCAGCGAATCATTGAACATGTTCTGCATGCGGCTGTAGCTGGCCCGCGCAAAATCATACTGTGCCTGTGCCGCGTTCAACTGAGCGTGAGCACGCCTGCGCTCATAGCTGGTGGCACCGTTACCCGCCATCTCCAACTGCGCCCTGGCCGATGCCACGGCCCCGCGCGCCTGGTTGAGCCGGGCTTCAATTTCAGGGACGTCAATGAAGGCCAATGTATCGCCGGGCTGGACGATGTCCCCCTCCTCTGCACGGACTTCGATCAAGCGTCCGGGCACTTTCGGCGCCAGGTAGACCGATTCCAGTTTCACTTTTCCCTCGGGCGGACCCTCGCGGTTGACGGCATACTGCCTTGCCGCGAGTACTCCAAGTACGGTGGCTGACAGCAGTATCACGAATGTCAGCGCCAGTATTACAAGGTATTTTCTTTTCACAATCTGTCTCCCTTTATACGTGATTTATCGGTATTGCCAATGTGTTTTGCATGCCGATTACAGGCCTGCAATGGCTTCTATACTTATGTGTCCGTTCGCCCTGAACAGCTCCATGGCGGCACGGCGCTGCTCGAAAACGGCCTGCTGCCACTCCAGTTCCGCCCGCTGATAGCCGGTCTCGGCATCAAGTTTTTCCGATACGGGGGCAAGTCCAAGCCGGTAACGCTGTGTGGACAGCTGCAGAGAGGATTTGGCGTCGGTCAGCGATGCCCTGGCCACGTCCAGTTGCCTGTCTGCCACGGACAGGCGCACCTCCGCCTGCCGCCGGTCCAGTTCCACGAGTGACGTTACCTCCTCAAGGCGCTCCCTGGCAATCACACGGTCGCGCTCGGACTTCTGGATACGGCGGGACCGGTTGAAACCGTCGAACAGTTCCCAGCGCAGGCCGATGCCCATGACACGTGCCGGTTCCAGCACCGACAGGTCGTCCTCATACAGCTCCTGGCGGAGGAATGCGTACGCCTGTGGGAAGTAATCCGCTCTCTGGGCCCGGTACATGTAATCGGCCGCCTTTCCTGCTTCCTGAAGGGCTTGCACTTCCGGACGTATCCGGCTTGCCATATCACCTGGTGCCACACCGATAAGCTCAAGTCCGGCATGGGATGCGGAGCCGGTATCATTAACCGAAGCCGGTTCCGAAGTGGAGCCGGAATCGTATCCAGCATGGCTGTCTGAACCTGTTTCCAGAAATCTTTTCCAGGATATGCCGCTCAGATGCTCCAGATTCCTGGCCGCCAGCTCCCGGTCCCCTTCCCTGCGGATCCGCTCCCTTTCAAGATCATTTCGGGCAATGCGAAGCCTGGTAAGGTCATAGGCCGGTATCAGGCCCTCCTCAAAGGCCCGATCTGCCACCCGTCGTTCTTCTCGAAGCCGGTTGTCGGCACGGGCAATCACCTTGAGCGACTGCTCAACCAGGACGAGCTGGTCATAGGCCTCCGCCACTTCCATTATCAGTTCCTGCTTGTCCGCTTCCACCTTTCTGAGTGCCGCCTGTTCACCGTGATAGGCCGCCTGTCCCATTCTGGGTACCTTGAAACCGGTGAACAGCACCTGGGTCACTTCCAAAGAAGCGCGAAAGGTATTCCTCTCCTGCAGCGTGATCGGCGGGACAGCAACCTGCAGCCCCTGCTGTTCCGGAAATGGCAGTGCAATCGGGTCCACATGGAACCGGATTCGCTGATCCAGGGACCGGAAGCTGGATTCCAGTGTCACATTTGGCAAATAGGTCTGATACACCATATGCCGGTCGAACCGGGATTTGTCGGCCTTGGCCCTTCCGGTTTTCAGGGTATGGCTTCTGGAAATGGATTGTTCGAGCACCTCCTGCAGTGGAGGACGAGCGCCCTCCTTTGGTTTTTCGGCGGTTGTCTTTGCGGCAGCAACCGCAGGCCAGCCGGCTGCGACTAACAGGGCAGCCAATATCACATATTTGGTCCAATTCATTCGTTCGGCTCGTATATTTCTGAATTCATTCAATCCCATATCCCTTTTTCCGTTCAGGCCCTGTGGTTTGCCGTCACACCCCGGAATTTGACTGAGCGGGTTTCAGGGTTTTAAAAACAGGGTCCCGCCTTCCGACGGAACCCTGTAGTGGGGTTTATGATCAGATCCCGGAATTCCAGTGCCGGGGATGGCTCCGGAAATCCGGTTTCTTTGTGGTTTGTAGTCAACAATCCAAATATAGAATATAATTCTATTCTTGTCAAGAAAAATAGAATTTTATTCTAATTAATTTTACTTGTTACTGTTTTTCTGTCACTTGTGCCGGTGGAAGCCTGTTCCGGAAGAGAGAGGAATGGGCCGAAAAAAAGACAAGGTCCCGCAGCCAAGCAGGACCTTGTAGTGGGGTTTATGTTGTTTTCTCAGGTTTCGATGACCGTGGAGTGCGGCATCGGTCACCCGAGCACTATGATTGAGTGAAAAATCAACACTAAAAGATAGAACTTTATTCTATCTATGTCAAAATAATTTCGAATTAAATTCTAAAAACGGGCGGAATGTACGGATTCCTTCCTGGTTTTTTGGCGGAGTGACCTGTACCCGCAATGCGGCCGTGCAATCCGCCGCATTGCCCGGATTATGATGGGCTTTTCAGGCGATTGATCTGCTGGATCAGATGCTGAAGGTCCGACATGGCCTTGTTGACGGTCTCCTGTCGAAGACCCCGTGCCTGAAGCTTCCACCGCGCAAGAAACAACCCCACCTCTTCGGGTGAACGGTCGAGCTTCTCCTCCAGCACTTTCATCATGACATTGATGACCGAGCCGAAATGACATGCAAATGCCATCTCCCGGTCGAGACCCTGGTAAAAATCGGAATACTTGGCGTACCGCTCAACCGCTTTCTCCTCAAAAAAACGGATCAGCCGGTCCCGGAAACCCGGATAGGTGGCACCGCCCAGAATTGCCCTGGCGAAATGCTTCTTCTGGAAAATGGCGGTTATCTTCAGATAGTCGTCAAGCGCCTCGATGGAGTAGTGCGGATAGGAACTCAGGTCCACCCTCTCCAGATCGCCCGTGTTCCAGATCTCATCGCAGAGATGATCGATCACCTCCATGACCATCTCATCCTTGTTGGAAAAGTAGAAATAGACATTTCCGATGGAAGTGCCGGCCTTGCGGGCCACATCCTGCATGGTGGTTGCCTTGTAGCCGAATTCGCTGATCAGCTCTTCCGCCGCCTTGATAATATCCTGTTTGCGGCGCGCCACCCGCTTTTCCATATGCTCGGTTCTACGGTATGCCATACGTATTTGATCTTGCCTGAATCATGCCGCTCTTCGCCGGCCGTAATAAATAGAATATAATTCTTTTTTTCGGGCAATGAAAATGCGGGACTATGTCGCCCGCACATAGTCCCGCAAAAAGAATTGCCGTTCAGGGTTTCACCGGAAAAACCTATTTTACATGTAACGGGCTCACGACAGCCGGCTTCCACGGCATAATCAGGATGCCGTTGTCCGGTTTGATGTCCGTTTGCGGCCGGTTGACCGGCCATGCGGTGCCAGAGTATCAGAACCACAGGGACACACATCCGATCATGAGCTTATTGAAACATTTTTCTATACCAAACGGTACCAGGCCGGCCATATTCCTGCTCGCGGCGCTTCTGCTGCTCACATCGGCACCAGCCGCCGGCTTCACCAGCCAAAAGTCAATGTCAGGTAGCGGGACGGGCTCTTCACCCGGATCACTGCACACGACATCCGGTTCACGGCAGCTGTCACTCGACACCCTTTTTTCGGAGGAACTGACACCGGGCGTGGTGCACACCCGTTACCTGGTGAGCGGACCCAACATCATGGATGTGGTTGCCGTGGACCTGAGTGCTCCCTGGCTCCACTTCGAGACGTCCCGTCCCGACGAACTGGCCCGCACAACCGAACTCTCACTGGCCGAAGACCGGCCGGGCAACCGCGTCGTTGCAGCCGTCAACGGCGACTTCTTCAGCTTTGACACTCACTGGCCCATTGCCAACCAGATGGTCCGGGGAGAGTTTGCACACGGCGTGCCTGTTCGCAACCGTTACCATTTTGCCGTGGATTCCAGGGGACGCCCTTTCATGGACGCCCTCTCCTTTCATGGTTCACTGACTCTTTCCGGCCTGACCGCCCTCTCTGTTTACAGCATCAATCGCTCCGTATCCGATGCGGACATTGTTGCCTTCAACCGTTTTTTCGGCGAACAAACCCCGCGAGGCAGCGAAATCCTCGAATTGGTACTCATCCCTCAATCCGAATCGGCGCAGGCCGGCTCGGGCGTCGAGCTGCCAATGCAAATCACCGGAACAAGTGAGGACGGCAATACACCCATCCCGCAGAACGGGTATGTCATCCGAATCCAGGACCCGGAAATTGCCGCCTCAGTTGCTTCAGTTGCCAGTCCTGGCGTCCTGGCATCATTCCGGGCCGGCTTCAAGCCCGATCGTCGCCACCTAATTGATGTGATAGGCGGCGGGGTACGCATCCTGGACGACGGAAGTCCCTACAGCGGGACCAACGAAGCCCGTCATCCGCGCACATTTGTTGCCATGGACCGTGACACCACCACGGTTCTCCTGTGTACGGTGGACGGGCGGCAGCTGACCAGCATCGGCATGAGCTACCGCGAGATGGCCGATGTCCTGCTGCAGCTGGGTGCCTGGCACGCCGTGAACCTGGACGGCGGCGGCTCCACCACCCTGGCAATCCGCAATGAAGTGGCCAACAGTCCTTCGGATCCCGGAGGGGAGCGCATGGTAGCCAACGCCCTGATGCTCATCAGCACGGCACCGGAAGGCGCAGCCGAGCGGCTGGAGATGCAGCCGGAGTCGTTCTCCCTGTACCCCCACGAGTCGCAGCGCATTACTATCAACGCATTCGACAAATTCCAGAATCCGGTGCCCGTACCCCGGGATATTCATTGGGAATTCGACCCGGTTCTGGGCCGGATGAAGGACGGTTTCTTCACACCCGGCGCTACCGACACAACCGGCACCATTACCGTTCACTCGGGCGATATCAGCGCCACGACCAGGGCGCGCATCCACCATTTTACCTCCCTGACAGCAGACCCGGAGGCGTTGATGCTGGCACCGGGCGAACAAGCCATGCTCACGCTCCGCGGACGTACAGCAGGTGATGCCGGGCGCGAAATCCCGCTGGACCGTGTGCAATTCCGGCAACCCGAAGAAGCCTTGTACCTGTCGGATGACGGAACGGTCCACGCCACCGGTTACGGTAGCGGGAGCCTGCATCTGGACGTCGGTTCAGCGTCGCTGACGATTCCCTATGAAGTGAGCGGGGACGCCGTTACCCGGGTAATCCACGATTTTACCGGGGGCATTGACGGCTGGGCAACACCTGCACAAACGCACCGGTCGCAGATACAGGGCGTGGATCCGGACCTCTCCTCCCTGGTCCATCAAAACGGCATAGGCATCTGGACGTTCGTCGACAACCCTGAGCGCGACGTTGACTGGGACATCCGCATCACGCGGCATTTGCGCCAGGAGCTTGGCAGCCAGCTGTACGGCAGCTACGTGGGCGCCTGGGTGAAAGCCGATGAGGAACTGGATATCCGGCTGGTCATCCGCGACAGTGACGGTCAGCTCGAAGCCGGTCCGGCCACGCGCCTGGTCCCCGGCCAGTGGCAGCTCATCCAGACCCGCCTTTCGGATTCCCGGTTTGAAGGCTACCTGAACGGCGACGGCCGTCTCACCCGCGAAGGCAACCAGGTGAACGGTTTTCGCATCAAGGCCAGCGGCAGGGAGCAGGGCGCCGTGGCCACCCTTGAAATCGACCGGATCCTGACCTCCCCCTTCCCTCTGCAGGATCATGGCAGGCCCGACTGAGTCCCGCCCTCCAGTGGTTGACCCGCCCCCAAAGACACACATCCGATTCGTAAACAAAGTGAAATTGAGCTCCCTTTTTCCTATCTTTATGATACAGAAATCATTATGGATTACTCCGACAGGGATATCTGTCACATTTCAATGAAATTTATTGCATTACTGTTGTTTCTTGTAACGCAGGCCGGCAGTCTGCACGCGCAAGTAGCCATTAACGAATTCATGCCCGTCAACAACGCGACCCTGGCGGATGAAGACGGCGACTACGGAGCCTGGCTGGAGCTCTACAACTACTCCGACGATCCTTATCATCTCCAGGCACACGGCCTGAGCGATGACCCCGTCGACCCATGGAAATGGGTGTTCCCGAATGTGTCGATCCATCCCGGCGAATTCATGCTCATCTGGCTGTCCGGCAAGGATCGAAGGGAGGTCGGCAACCCGCTGCATACCGGTTTTTCACCAGGTGACAATGTGGCAACCCTGCGGCTCACCAGTTTTCAGGGTACTCTGGTGGATGCGGCCGAAGCTCCGCAGATACCGTCCGACTACTCATGGGGGCGTTATCCGGACGGAACCGGCCCGTTCCACATCTTCAGCCAGCCCACGCCCGGCGAACCCAACACGGGGCGGCATTACGCTGATATTCTGACACCCCCCGAATTCAGTATCCGGCCCGGTTTTTACAGCGACCCGCGGCTGATTGAACTGCATCATGAGGACCCGGACGCCACCCTGTACTACACCACCGACGGCTCGGTTCCCGACACCACTTCCATGAGATATGACGAGCCCATCGGAATTGCCCCGCGTACAGAGGAGCCCAATTCCATTTCCATGATTCGGACGACTCCGCCCGAAGGAGAAGATCGCGGTTATGGCTGGTTTCCGCCGCAAGTGCTGCTGGACAAGGGTCACACCATCCGCGCCGTGGCCGCAAAACCGGGCTGGCTTACATCGCCGCCTGCCACTGGTACCTGGTTTCCGGGCCTTGAGCAGACGGAACTACCCGTGCTCTCCATCGTCGCTCCCGGGGAATCCCTATTTGACAGCGAATACGGCATCTACGTCCCCGGTGCGCTCTACGACAGTCTGGGGTTTGGCGACGATGTATGGGGCAGGCCGCATGCCAACTACTTCCAGCGCGGCGAGGAGTGGGAGCGGGAAGTGTCCCTTGAGTGGTTCGAGGGTGGACAGCGGGTTTTCCAGCAGGATATTGGCGTGCGGATCCACGGAGGCGGATCGCGTGTGATGCCGCAGAAATCCCTGCGTCTGTATGCAAGGAGCGACTACGGCCAAACCCATATACGGCACCAGGTTTTCCCGGAGGAACCTTACAGCGAGTTCAAGCGGCTGATCCTGCGCAATTCCGGCCAGGATTTTTTCCGGCGCACCACCATGTTCCGCGATGCGTTCATGCAGCAGCTGGTCGGCGATCTCAACGTCGAAACGCAGGCCTACCGTCCGTCCGCACTCTTCCTCAACGGCGAATACTGGGGCATACACAACATTCGCGAACGATATGACAAGCACTATTTAGAGCGCAGGTTTGAGGTCCGGGAAGAGCATCTGGACCTGCTGGAAAGCAGGGACCAAGTCAAGGAGGGCAGCAACGCCCATTATCTTGGCATGCTCGCATACATCGAAGAACACGGTGTGACCGATCCCGCGGACCTGGAACACGTATCGGGGATGATGGATCTGGAGAACTTCATCGACTACAATATCCTGCAGCTTTTTTTCCGCAACACCGACTGGCCGGGCAACAATATTGAATTCTGGCGCTACAGCGGCCCGCCCAGCCCGCACATACCCGAACAGGATGGCCGCTGGCGCTGGCTGGTATTCGACCTGGATTTCGGATTCGGCCTTCAGGAGGGCCACGGTGCGTGGGAATTCGACATGATGCAGTTTGTTCTGGATCCGGAGGAGGTCACCTATGCCAATCCGCCATGGGCATCCTTCCTGCTTCGTTCACTGCTTGAAAATGATGAATTCCATGACCGGTTTCTGCGCCGGTTCGCCGACCTTCTCAACACGACGTTTGCACCCGACTACGTGAAGCCGCTGATCCACGAAATGGCGGATGCGATCCGATCCGAGATTCCGCGACATATCGACCGCTGGTCACATCCACCCACCTTCCGGCACTGGGAGCAGCACGTTGATGTAAAACTGCGTTTTGCCGATGAGCGTCCGCAATACCAGTTCAGCCACCTGCAGAATTACTTCGATCTTCAGGATCCCCAAACGGTTTCGGTGGTGATGCCGGATGCGGGCATCGGCCGCATCCATCTGAATACGCTGGAGCTTGGTTTGCCCCTGCAGGGACCGGAGGCCGCCGGGTTGCGCAACTGGGATGACGGTGTCAAAACCTGGGATGGCCGCTACTTTCCCGACGTGCCGGTCCGGCTTGCAGCCGAACCCTCGGCCGGGTACCGGTTTTCGCACTGGGTGGTCAACGGCGACACCATTCCGGAACGTGTAACGGAACTTTTGCCGACGGAAAAAACCTCTGTGCATCCGCATTTTATCCCCGACGGGCAGTCCGGAGATGCCGTACCCGAGCCGTTTGTCCTTTCCGACACAACCGCTTACCGCTTCGAGAGATGGGATGCCGAAAGCCCATCCGGAACCTATCCATCCAACATGGCTTTTGTCTACATGGACCGGGTGGAACCGCCCCTGAATGCTGCCATTGCAGGTTTCACTACGGGATACTATGACCTGGATGAGCGCACCCGCATCACGGGACGTGGCGAGGAGGGATTCGCCTTCATCAATACCAGCAATCTGGACGGCAACCCGGGCTACCCGGGACGGCGCCTGGGAGGAGCGATACTTGCGCTGAACACTCTGGAAACGGACCAGATTCAAGTCAGCTGGAATGCGGGCACGGTTATCCCGAATTCACGGGAATATGCCCTGCGGCTTCAGTACCGCATTGGCAACCAGGGGCCATTTCACGAAGTAATGGATCCGGATGGCAACCCGAACGTGTATGTCCGCAGCGACAGTGCCGGGCACCAGCAGCAATTCGGGCCTCTGCCGCTGCCGGAAGACGCATGGAACCAGCCGCGTGTGGAGCTGCTCTGGCGCTACTATCACACGGGGATGCGGTTCGACCCGGAAGACGGCGCCCGGTCAAAACTCCATATCTCCAGCATCCGGGTGGAAGGAAACAGGGAAACCGGCGGTGATCCGGGTGACCCCCGGGATCCCGACCACCCCGACCGGCTGAAGCTGGGCCAGAACTACCCGAATCCCTTCAATGCGCAAACCCGGATCCCTTTCCAACTGGAAGAATCGTCCCATGTGACCATTACGGTATATGACATCACCGGCCGGAAGATTGCCCTGCTTCTAGACGAGAACTATCCCGCTGGCCGGCATACCCTGTCCTTTGACGCCCGCTCCCTGTCAAGCGGCGTTTACCTGTACCGGATGTCAGCTTCCGGGGCCATGCAGACGCGCACCATGGTCCTGGTGAGATAGCAGCACATTATGATTCTTTCCTGTTTTGTACTATTTTGCATGGGTTATTGTGTCACTTTGCACGTATGACTGCCATGAAACCAACGCTCAAGCAGATTGCAGAAAAGACGGGTTACTCTATCTCTACGATATCCCGCTCGCTGGCCAATTCACCCAATATTAGCAAGAAAACCCGGGAAGAAGTGCACAAGGCGGCCGCGGAGATGGGCTACCGTCCCGCAGTCAGGAAACGCCGTCAGCGCAAAAAGAAAAAGTTACTGCATTTTGCACTGCTTTCGGATTACCGGATCGGCGAATTCTATGCTTCCCTCTTCTGCGGGTACCGGGATGCCTCCTACAAAGAGGACGTGCGAATTTCTTTGCTCAGTTTAAAAGACCAGCGCAGCGAATGCGTGCGTTTCATCCAGCAAGTGCACAAGGAGAACACCTATGACGGGTTTATCCTGTTCTTCCCGGCACTGGACAGAATCCACTATGACCAGATTCTCAAGGTGCTGCCAAAGGGCTTCCCTATCGTTTCCAATGCCCTCATAGACAATCCCAATATCGCAACGGTCACTTTTGACGGGTACAACGGCGGACGAATGGCCGCAGAGCATTTTTACGATCTGGGGTACAAGCGGCTCGGTTTAATTGAGGGACCGCGAGTGCGTCCTGAAAGCCGTTTCCGGTCCAATGGTTTCTCAGACTACATTCAGCACCATTCCGGACTCAAGCTTGCATGGCGCTTCACCGGCGACTATGAATTCAAGTCAGGATTCGAGGCATTCCGGGCATTCCAGGATCCATCCGGAACAGCAGCAGCCGATGCCGTATTTGCGACCAACGACAGCATGGCTGCGGGCTTCATGGAAGCAGCCAGGGAAGCCGGCCTGAAAATACCCGAAGATGTTGCCATACTTGGCTACGACAATCTGCCCTTCGCGGAGCACCGCAAACCGGGCCTCTCTTCCATCGATACGGATTTCATCGAACTTGGCGTTTCCTCCATCAAGACCCTGAAAAACAAAATCTCCAAACAGGGATACAAACACGGCACGCTCAGCCTCATACCCGTTCACCTGGTCCGGCGTGAATCAACCGCCCCGGAATAGCGTGTGCAAATTATGCCCCGGGCCTTTTTTTGTTGCATGGCAATAACACTTGACATTGCACTGCCTTTCAAATAAGTTGTAACTATGAAAAGGGCTTCCAGCCTGGATTACATTTTGTTGCTGCAGTTCACCGCCCTTTCCGATTTGATTATACATTCAAGTCAATTGCCATGCACGCTCGCATTCATCGCTGCACCGGAACAATTCCTTGGCCGGACCCACCCGCCACCATCTGCTTCAGCACCGATGGATCCGCTTCGTTATTGCATAAATGTTTGCATATATTTTTGCGTTACTGCCTGACAGCCCGGCAGTCTGGCAAAACACTTTCATTTCCTTAACCATCTCCTAAACGGAGTCCCTATGAGCAATCCACTACGAAGATGTCAACAACTCATCCGACTCGGCCTGGCTGTGATGTTGCTTTCAGCCAGCGGCACCGTACTTGCCCAGCACCAGGTACGGGGAATAGTAACAGATACAGAAACGGGTGATCCCCTGATCGGGGTAAATATAATGGTGCTGGGTACAACGATAGGCACAACCACCGACGTCGACGGGAACTACTCGCTGACCGCACCGGAATCCGATGCAATCCTGCAGTTTTCCTACCTCGGTTTCGATACCAAGGAGGTTCCCATAGAAGGCCGGGAACAGATTGATGTCCAGCTCACCCCCGTGGAAATTGTCGGTGAAGAGCTGGTCGTTGTCGGTTACGGCGTCCAGCGCCGGCGGGACGTAACCGGCTCCATCGGCCGGGTGGACGGAGAACGGCTGGGACGCATCCCAACGCAGTCCATTGACCAGACCCTTCAGGGCGTTTCGGCCGGTATCCAGGTCACGCCCACTTCGGGAGCACCGGGTGCCAGTTCGGTCATCCGTATCCGTGGTGTCGGTACACTCAACGATGCCTCACCACTGTTTGTAGTGGACGGGATGATCCTGGATGACATCAACTTTCTGAACCCGAATGACATCGAGTCGGTGGACATCCTGAAGGATGCTTCGGCGGCGGCAATATATGGCGCACGCGGAGCCAATGGTGTGATCCTGATCACCACCACCCGGTCCACCATTGACCGTCCCACCGAATTCAAGGTCAACACCTACTACGGCTGGCAGGAAGTGGCCCGCACCGTGCCGGTGACCAACGCCCGCGAGTACGCCATCCTCGCCAATGAGGCGGCCGTAAATGAAAACCGGACTCCGCCGTTCGAGGACCCCGAACAGTTTGGTCAAGGCACCGACTGGCAGGATGAGATCTTTCGCGTTGCCCCCATCCGCAGTTTTTCCATCAGCGTTGCCGGCGGTACCAGCAGGACCGCATTCAATCTGAGCGCCAGCGCCACAGGCCAGGACGGAATCATCCACAATAATTATCTGGACCGCTACTCATTCCGGGTCAACAATGACTATTACCTGACCGACAATGTCCAGTTCGGGCACAACATCTCCTTCATATACGAAGATTACCGGAATATTCCGGGGGTCGTGGGAACCGCCTACCGCGCCGATCCCACCATCCCGGTCTTCACCGAAGACGGCAACTACTCCCCCACCGATGCCCGCGCTTCAGTGGGCAATGCGGTCGCCGACCTGGAATTCAATTCCCTGAACGAGAATTTCCGCCAGCGGCTCACCGGTAATGCCTACGTCAACATTGATTTCCTTGACTACTTCCGGTTCCGTTCCAACTTCGGTATTGATGTCAACCGGACCCATGGACGCAGTTTCTCGCCCATCTACTTTGTCTCGACCATCCAGCAGAGCGAACAGCGGTCCATCAACGTCAATACAAATTACGCCAACAAGATCCTGTGGGAAAACACGGTTCAGTTCCAGCGGACGATAAACGAGCACCGCATCGACTTGCTCGGCGGGTTCACGCTCGAGGAGTTCCGCAGCGAAAACCTGGGCGGTGGACGCCTCAATCTCATTGGCGACGACCCCTCGCTCTGGTACCTCAACGCCGCCGATGACAGCGAGGGCATGACCAATTTCAACTCGGCTGGCGAGTGGGCGATCATGTCGCTGCTCGGCCGGGCAAACTACACCTGGCGCAACCGCTACATGGTGACCACATCGCTTCGCTACGACGGTTCCTCCCGATTCGGTGACCTGAACCGCTACGGATTGTTCCCCTCGTTCGGCCTGGGCTGGGTTCTCTCCGACGAACCCTTCTTCCCCAACTGGAACTGGGTGGATCTGATCAAGCCCCGCGCAAGCTGGGGAATCCTTGGCAACGACCGCATCGGCAACTATGAATACGCCGCCCTGGTCGCCGGAAACCTGAACGCCGTATTCGGTCCGGATGGCTCCATCAACTTCGGTGCCCTGCCCATCAGTCTGGCCAACCCCGAGATCCGCTGGGAAGAGACCACACAGACCAACATCGGACTGGAGACCGAATTCCTTAACCAGCGGCTTAGCATTGACCTGGATTACTACCGGCGGATCACCGACGGCATCCTGGTGGCCGTTCCCATTCCCGGATACATCGGCGTGGTGGGACAGCCCATAGTCAATGCCGCCGAGGTTAAAAACAGTGGTCTGGAAGTGACCCTGAACTGGCGGGAATCCCGCGGAAACCTTTTCTACGGCATCGGCGGGAACCTGACCACCGTCAACAACGAAGTGCTTTCCCTGGGCCGCGGCAACGAATCCATCTTCGGAGGAGGCGTCGGAATTGGCGGCATGCTGGCCACCAAGACCGTCATCGGCAGGCCGATCGGCTCCTTTTTCGGCTACAAGACCGACGGCATCTTCCAGAACCAGGACGAAATTGAGGCCGGTCCGCTGCGCGGCGGGGAACAGCCGGGCGACCTGCGCTATGTGGATTTCACCGGCGACGGACAAATCACCACCGACGACCGGGTGCATCTGGGCTCCCCGATACCCGACCTCATCTTTTCGTTCAACCTGGAGTTCGCCTACCTCGGATTTGACCTGAACGCCGTCTTCACCGGCCAGACCGGCAATAAAATCTACAACGCCAAAAAACAGGCCCGGTTCGGCACGCCGAATTTCGAACGCTCAGCTCTGGATCGCTGGACCGAAGATAACCCCAGTCAAACCTATCCGCGCATCACCGACGGCGGACACAACTACCTGGTATCGGATTTCTTTCTGGAGGATGGGGATTTCCTCAAGCTGCAGAACCTGACCATTGGATACACGATCAGCAGCCGCATATCCGAGCAGATCGGCCTGAACACTTTGCGGTTCTACGCCAGCGGATCCAATCTGTTCACCCTGACCGGCTACGACGGCTTCACACCTGAGGTCGCCAGCCAGTCGGTGATTGCAAGTGGCATTGACAGCGCCTTCTACCCCTTCGCCCGCACATTCAATCTGGGCATCAACGCCCGGTTCTGATGATACGGCTTTCAAGACCAGCCCATTGCAGGGCTGAAAACATCTTTTTCCGAAGAAACACCAAATCCACAGATATTATGAAAACGGAACAACGCACTTCCCCACAAGAACAGCCGGAGCGCAGCGGGCTATTCCTGCTGTTGCGGACGATCCTGCCGGTACTGCTCGTCCTGTTGCTGGCTGCCGGATGTGACAGCTTTCTGGACAAGAAACCGCTGGGTCAGCAGACCACCGAGAACTTCTTCACCAATGAGGAAGAGGCAATCCAGGCTACCAATGCCAGTTACAGCAAGATGCGTGAGTGGAACCTCCACGTATTCAGCTTCCTCGGCCTCACCGATATGATCTCCGACGATGCCACCAAGGGCAGCACGCCCACCGATGCCGCCTTCCTGATTGAACTGGAAAACCTGACGCACGACTCCGGACACCAGGCGGTGCTGGAATGGTGGAGCGGGAACTACGAGGGCATCTACCGGACCAATGTCAATATCCAAAACCTGCCCAACACGGACATGAACCCGGATCTGCGCAACCGGCTGATAGGTGAAAACCGATTCCTGCGGGCCTATTTCTACTTCAATCTGGTCCGCGGCTTCGGAGGCGTTCCGCTCATCACCGCCCCGCTCACACCTGAAGAGTACGACCAGGAGCGGGTTTCGGCCGAGGCCGTCTACGCGCAGATCATTGAAGACCTTGAGTTCGCCGCCGAGCACCTGCCGCTCAAGTCCGCATACCCGGCGGCCGACCTTGGCCGGGCCACACAGGGGGCGGCCGAGGCCATGCTGGCACGGGTCTACCTTTACCTGGAGGATTACGGCCAAGCCGAATTCTATGCCCGTGAAGTAATCAATTCGCTCGAATACGACCTGCTCCCGGATTATTTCCAGATTTTCACCGAACAGGGGGAAAACTCATCCGAGTCCATTTTTGAAGTGCAGGCAACCGCCACGGAAGAGAGCACCGGAGGAAGCCAGTACGGACAGGTACAGGGAGTGCGCGGCACCCCCAACCTGGGATGGGGATTCAATCGGCCTTCACGCGACCTGGACGCCTCCTATGAGCCCGGCGACCTGCGCCACCAGGCCACCATGCTGTTTCCGTGGGAGGAGCTGCCCGACGGATCCGGGCGCACGGTCATCGAAAACCAGACGATGGAAGATGAGCGCTACAACAAGAAGGCATTCGCTGCCAGTTTCCCCGGTTCCATTGACAATTATCCGGTCAATATCCGGCGGTTCCGGTACTCCGATCTGCTGCTGATTGCCGCCGAAGCTGCCTATCGTAACGGCAGTGAAGGAGATGCCCGTGATTTCCTGAACGAAGTGCGCGAGCGCGCCCGTGTCGGTCGTACACTCACCATCGGAATCCTCCCGGAAAATGCTTCACCGCACATGGTCAGCATACTGAATCTGGGGAACCTGGAAACCCGTGTTTTTGCGCGCATGGTCCACCAGGGGAGTCCGGCTGAACAGGCGGGCATAGAGCCCTTTGATCACGCGCTGGACCGCGGACGGGTACGCGCCAATCTGCTCGACATGGTTGTCTCGGTGAACGGTATTGCGATCACCGACCGTGAGTCGTTCCTGGATGCCGTCGACGCTCAGACAGCCGGCTCCACTATCCCGGTCGTAATCCACCGGATCCGTCACGGACAAAACCCTGAAGAGTTCACCCTGAATGTAACCGTGCAGGAGCTGCTGCCCGACGTAACCGCATCCGGACAAGATCTGCTGGATGCCATCTGGCACGAGCGGCGTGTGGAGCTGGCCATGGAACAGAAGCGCTGGTTCGATCTGATACGCCAGGGACGCGCCGCCCAGGTCATGCAGGATCTTGGAGTTAGCTTTGTCACTGGCAAACACGAACTCTACCCGATCCCGCAGAACGAGATCGACCTGAGTAACCGAGCGCTGACGCAGAACCCGAACTGGTAACCAGCGCCAGAAACCGGTATACCACACCTGCCGAACACGGCATCAAGTGGAGCGGCACGAAACACAGTGCCGCTGCCGCTTCCTGTTTCTTACCATCACGGCAAACAAAACCGCAAACTGCCAAAGACCCTTTCCGTACCATGACCTTTCGACCGGCACATAGCAGCATCCTGTTCATTGTGATACTTCTTTGGGCGGGATTGGTATCCTGTGACTCCGCGGAACGGTCTCCCATTGACGTGACCGATCCGGATGCCTCCTGGCAGCCGGACGCCGCCCAGAAGGCATTCCTCGACCGGCTTCAGGAAGACACCTTCCGGTTTTTCCAACATACCACAAACCCGGAAAACGGGATGGTTCCCGACCGGTATCCCGATCCGCCGTTCGCCAGTATCGCGGCCGTCGGTTTCGGGCTCACCTCGTGGATCATCGGTGTGGAACGCGGGTACGTGAGCCGCGAAGAAGCCGCCGAAATCACCCGCAAAACCATCAGGTTTTTCTGGGAAGCGCCCCAGGGACCCGAACCGGAGGGCACAGCCGGATACAAGGGCTTTTTCTACCATTTCCTGGATATGGAAACCGGCACGCGCTACCGGACCAACGAGCTTTCGACCATCGATTCGGCACTGCTGCTGGCCGGCATGCTCACCTCACAGCAGTACTTTGACGGGGAGGATGCGGCCGAGCAGGAAATCCGCGCCCTTACCGATTCCATTTACACACGCATGGACTGGCAGTGGATGTATTCTGTTTCCGACCCTCCGCTGATCAGCATGGGCTGGCATCCCGAATCGGGCCACATCGACCACGACTGGACCGGCTACGACGAAGGCATGATCCTCTACCTTCTGGCCCTGGCCGCTCCGGAATACACCGTCCCATCCGAGGCCTGGGAAAAATGGACCGAAACCTATCTATGGGACTCCTTCTACGGATACGAATACGTCAACTACACTCCGCTTTTCGTCCACCAGTACTCCCACATGTTCGTCGATTTCCGCGGGGTCCAGGATGAGTACATGCGGGCCAAAGGCATCGACTACTTCCAGAATTCACGCCGGGCGACGCTGGCACAGCGCGCATATGCCATCGACAACCCCGATGGCTGGCTCGGTTATGGCGAAAACGTCTGGGGGCTGACCGCCTGCGATGGTCCCGGCTACGCCATGCTTACGGCCCCGGACGGTACCGGGCGCGAGTACCTGGCCTACAGCGCCCGCGGCGCCAGCGCCGCCTACGTCAACGACGACGGGACCATTGCTCCGACGGCAACCGGCGGATCGGTACCTTTCGCCCCGCAGGAAACCATCGAAGCACTCCACTACATGTACCGTACGTACGGCGCCGACATCTACGGCGAATACGGCTTCCTTGACTCGTTCAACTTCACCTTTCCGGTGGATGCGGGGCTGGATGAGGACATCTGGGTCAACGATCAGTACCTGGGCATCGATCAGGGCCCCATCCTCATACAAATTGAAAACTACCGCAGCGGGCTGGTCTGGGAGCTGATGCGGGAGAACGAACATATCCGCCGCGGCCTGGAACGGGCCGGTTTCACCGGCGGCTGGCTGGACGAAACACCGGCCACCCATTAACCAAACGCACGGTCACGCACTCCCGATGTTTGCGGACCAGTTTAACCTAATACTAAAGACCGATGAACACAAAAAACCTACTGTCGACGGCATCTTTCGCCATCGTGTTTTCACTGTTTCTTTTTCTCACCTCTTGCGATACGCCAAACACCGCGACCGCATCCGATTCCCGCGTAACCCGCAGCAGCGAGTCGCCGGTGCGTTTCACCCACTTGCGCCATCCTGAAAAAGTGGACTCTGTACTGGCGCTGATGACCATGGAAGAGAAAGTGGGCCAGCTCAACCTGCTCAGCAGCGGCTTTGCCGAAACCGGTCCTGTCCTCAGTGAAGAATACCGCGACATGATTTTTGAAGCGAAACTGGGCGGCGTTTTTAACGCGCACACGGTAGAGCACACGCTCGACCTGCAGCGCATCGCCGTGGAGGAGACGCGCCTGGGCATTCCGCTGCTCTTCGCCTTTGACGTCATCCACGGACACCGCACCATCTTCCCCGTACCGCTGGCCGAATCGTCCACCTGGGATCCCGAACTGATCAAAAAGGCCTCGCGCATTTCCGCCAAGGAAGCCTCGGCGGCCGGCCTGCACTGGACTTTCACCCCCATGATCGATGTCTCCCCCGATCCGCGCTGGGGCCGCATTGTCGAGAGCCACGGGGAAGACCCGCTGCTTAATGCACGTCTTGGCGTGGCACGCATCGAAGGGTTCCAGGGCGATGACCTGTATGATGTCACCACCATCATGGCCACCGCCAAGCACTTTGCCGCCTACGGCGTGCCGGAAGCCGGTCGCGACTACAACACGGTCGACATCTCCGAGCGTACCCTGCGCGAAATCCACCTGCCGCCCTTCAAGGCCGCTGTGGATGCCGGAGTCCGCACCTTCATGACCGCCTTCAACGAATACGATGGCGTGCCAGCCACCGGAAGTGACTTCCTTTTCAATCGGATCCTGCGCGATGAGTGGGGGTTCGACGGCTTCGTGGTGACCGACTACACCGCCATCATGGAGATGATGCCGCACGGTTACGCCCGTGACGAGGCCCACGCCGCCGAGCTGTCGATCAACGCAAACGTGGACATGGACATGATGAGCCAGATCTTCCTGAACGAGCTGCCCGGCCTGGTGGAACAGGGTATCGTAAAAGAGGAGCAGGTGGATATGGCCGTCGCCCGCATCCTGGATATGAAATTCGAACTGGGGCTGTTTGAGGATCCCTACCGCTACTCAGACTACGAGCGCGAGGCCGAAACCATCATGCGTGAGGATTTTCTTGAGTTTGCCCTCGAGGCGGCGCAAAAATCGATCGTCCTGCTTAAAAACGAGGATCAGGCACTCCCGTTGTCAAAAGAAACGGGGCACATCGCCATTATCGGTCCGCTCGGCGACAACCAGTACGACCTGCTTGGTTCCTGGTCGGCCGCCGGTGACTGGAGCGACAATGTCACCCTGCTGCAGGGCATCCGCAACACCGTGCCGGAGAACGTGCGCGTGAGCTACGCCGAAGGCGCGCCGCTTGACCTGCACGACGATTCCCGCGAGGGCTTCGAGGAGGCGTTGCGTCTGGCGCGCCAGGCGGACGTGGTGATCATGGCCCTGGGCGAGGGCCGGCACATGAGCGGCGAGGCGGCATCCCGCACTTCCCTGGACCTGCCCGGGGCGCAGCAAGATCTTCTGGAGGCCGTCCATGCCACCGGAACCCCTGTTGTGCTGGTGCTCATGGCGGGACGTCCCCTGGACATCCGCTGGGCCGACGAACACATCCCGGCCATTGTCAACGCCTGGTACCTGGGTACTCGATCCGGCGACGCCATCGCCTCGGTACTGTTCGGCGACCACAACCCCGGAGGCAAACTGACCATCAGCTGGCCCTACAACGTGGGACAGATCCCGAATTACTACTATGCAAAGAAAACCGGGCGCCCCATGGATCCCGACCAGCGCTACACATCCAAGTTCATCGACGCCCCGAACGCTCCCCTCTATCCGTTTGGATTCGGCCTGAGCTATACCACGTACGAGTATGACAACCTGCGGCTGAGTGAATCGGAAATAGGCGACACCGGCAGTCTCACTGTTTCGGTCGACGTGACAAATACAGGCGACCGGACCGGCGACGAGATCATCCAGCTGTATACGCGGAAAATGGTTGCCAGCGTTACACAACCGGTACGCCGGCTTCGTGATTTCACACGCACCACACTGGAGTCCGGCCAAACCGAAACCGTCACTTTCACCCTTAATGCCGAACAGCTGTACTATCTGGACCAGCAGCTGCAGCCGGTACTGGAACCCGGAACCGTCAAGGTTTTTGTCGGACCCAATGTGGCCGAAACACTTGAGGCTTCCTTTGAAGTCAGATAGGCATTATGCTTTAAAAAACACTTGCATAACATACCGCATTTCGCTACAATTTAAATAGGTTTGCACAAGTTTTTGCGACGTTTATTTGCATTTCAATTTGCACTGACCTGTTTTGCAGATGCTGTATAAAAGAGGTATAAAACAACACACACAAACGGAGCCATTATGAAGATCAAGTTACTGACATGCCTGCTTGTTGCGGGACTTTTCAGCCTGCAGCAGGTCGCGGCACAAAACTACATTGTGATAGAGGATTTTGAGGATCCGGACGGGGTTACCATCCCGATCAACAACATGACCGACGGCAGTGTCGATGATGAGGATGCCTTCACAGTTGTCGAAAACCCCGCGCCCGATGACGTAAATTCAAGCAGTCAGGTACTGCAGTACCTGCGTGCCCATGACGGGAACGTCTGGGGTGGATTCTGGAGCATACCCTGGGATCCGCTTGAAATGGATGAAATGAAATACACCCATTACCATGTATGGAAGCCGCGCATAACCCCGGTCAAATTCAAGATAGAGGGCAGCGATGACACCGATGACATGGAGCATGAATCAATCGATGAGCAAACGATCGTGGAAGGCTGGGAGCACATGGCGTTCCACTTTCCGGATGCCGAGGGTTCCTATCCGGTGATTGCGGTCATGCCTGATTTCATTGAACCGGTGGACCTGGATGAAAATATTTTGATTTATATCGACAATATCATCCTTAGCGACTCCCCGGAAGATCCGACTGCCGTAAGCGCCGAGCTGGACGAACTTCCGGTACAGCTGGCACTGCGCCAGAACTATCCGAATCCGTTCAACCCGGCAACCCGGATTACCTTCGAACTGAACCATCCGCAGCATGTGACCCTGAACGTGTACAACATCCAGGGACAGCACATTACCACCCTGGTGGATGGTGAACGGGCTGCCGGACAGCATGACGTCACCTTTGACGCCGGGAATCTGGCAAGCGGCATGTACCTGTATCGACTGGAAACCCCGCAGCGCACCATCACGCGCGCCATGACGCTGATCAAGTAGCCATTTTTATCAGTAACCTGAGAATGAAAAGCCTCCCTTTTCAATGGTATGGGAGGCTTTTTTTGTTTACTGTCCCGGGCAGATCACGCAGCCGCACTCTGACAGAATCAGCTAGTACGCAGGACTATTCGTAGATCAGGTAAAGCGAACGCAGTTGGTTGAATGCCGCTACCTCATCCTCCCAGGCCGCAATCACTTCTTCAGCGGTGGCGCCGGCGGTGAGCATATCATACAGCCGGTCGGT
>SKNT01000229.1 GCA_007120385.1 Balneolales bacterium | reverse complement strand
ATGATCAGATCCAGGTTGCGCCGAAGCATGTATTCCACGATCACCTGGCGCGCGGTTTCGGTACCTCCCAGTTCCTGCAGAAAAGCAATAAACAGGCGATCTGAGACAAATTTTCCGGCTTTGACGCTCGTGCCGCCGCCGCCCCTGCGCGAGTTCTCGATTTCAATGACATCGATCCCCAGCCGGTCGGCCGCAAGGTTCTCGATACGGTCCAGCATGATATCCACGGCAAGATTGGTTGCCATGCTGCCGTCGGACCGGCCCGACATGGTCTGCTCCCATCCCGCCAGGGCATGGAACGGCCGTCCGAACAGCGTATAACTGATGATATCCTGCAGCTCCATTTCCGGCTCGCTTTCGTATTCGAATTCGGGATCGGACAACGTGCCGGTAATGATAAAGAAAATGCTGATTTCTTCGTACTGCTGTCGCGGCCGGTAGAGGGTGCGGATGTTGAGCTGCGGCTCGGTCGGGTCACCGCTGAAGGTCACATCACCGCGCTCCAGCTGGAACCGTTTGTTGAAGGTGGTTACATGCCCCGAAGTAATCCCCATCTCACCGAACAGCTGAAGATCACCGAAAGCCTCCTTGACTATGTCAATTTCTCCCTGCGGCGCCAGATAAATCTCGGGATCGCGCCGGTTGCGGACAAATGCGTTGCGGTCAACGCTGAAAGTCAGTTCCATGGCAAGACGTTCAAAGAACTTCGGACCTTCCGGCTCCTCATCGAGTTCTTCATCCAGGATCACCTCTTCCACTTCGCGCTCCCCAAATTCATCAAGGTAGAGCGTGCCGCGCTCCCATCGAACAGTTCCGTTAAGTACCGGTTCCTCAAGCGTGCCGGTCATGGTTACATTCATCCCGGCATAGATCTCCCTGTCGCGGGTGTTAAAGGCGCGGAAATTGGTTGCCCGGAAGTTGAGGTCGATCTGGCCGGGCCTCATCCCGTCAAGGGCGATCTCCCCGCGTCCGGTGAGAGAGCCGACACTTTGGATGGACAGTTCCTGCAATACCAGACGTCCGTGCTCCATGTCCAGGTTCACCCGGATATTCCGCAGCGTTACCTGGTTTTCAACCAGCCGCACCTGTCCGTTTGTCAGGGCCAGCATCCCTTCCACCACCGGTGCGCTTATGCTTCCGCCCAGCGTCATATCCGCATTCAGATTGCCTTGCATGTTCCTCAGCAGATCCGGATCCAGAAAGTCATTGAACGCTGCAAGATCAAAATCGCTGGTGAACAGCTTAAGTGATATTTCGTCATCGGGGTCCGGGCCCGCAAACTCCATGGCCTGGAAGTCCAGATGGAGCGGGACTTGTCCACTGATTTCGGCCGCTTTCTGACCAAGTGAGTGGATGCGCGACGAGAGGGTGAAATCGCTCCGGGTGTGATCATAATCCCATTCCATGATAAGTGAGTCGATGGCAACATCGGACAGGGTTCCGTTCTTCAGATCGAGCCTGCCTGTGAGCTCCGGGGCGCCGGCCGTACCGGAAAGGTCGGTCGACAGCGAGAATTCCCCGAGGGTCCGCTCCAGGCCAAATTCGCCAAGAAGGTCCTCAAACCGTTCAATTTCAAATGGCTGGATGCGCAGGTACCCGGATACCGGCCGGTCGAAAAAATCCCGGCCCAGTTCACCGGGATCGACCGGTTCGAAAGGAAGGTCGAATTCGGACCGGAGCAGCGTAATGTCATCGTCCCAGATCGTGGCATCGGTCTTAAGCCGGTGGTCTCCGATGTCAAAGTTGAGCCGGATGGAATCAAGTCGCAAACCGTCCCATTCCAGTTCTCTGATATCTGCCCTGCCGGACACTTCCAGGTTATCCTCATCCAACCTGAAATGGATGGCACCGGAAAAAATGGCCAGGAACAGCGGCTCATCAAGAAAAATATACTGCAGCTGCCCGAGATCGGTGTTTTGGGCATCGAAAAAACCGGCCCATGGCACTTCCGGCGTCCGGTCAAGATGCAGCCGGAGCTCCGAACCGGACTGGCTTGCCAGATGAAGCGTATCCACCCGCACGCTTCCATCCGTAATGACAATGTCAAAGGGCCTTTGCAACAGGTAGGTGTCGGCCGGGTCGGTGAGCTCCAGTTCGCGGGTGTGTACCCAGATGGTATCGGAGAGGCTGTAATCGGCTTCCTGTCGGATGCCGCTATCCTGATCTACAAATATCTGGAATATATAGCTGCCGGTAATACCGGCGTCACTGAGAAGCCCGTCGGTGGTGAAGGTGATGTCGCGGATGGCATAGTCGCCGAAGGAAGGATCATGAATCTCCAGGTCGGCGTGGAACCGGATCTCGTCAGCAAGGATGGCAGAGGCCGAACCCGTCACCTCTTCCACCCGGAGCGTGTCATAGCGGATGCTGTGCAGTTCCAGTTCCGACTGCAGGACCAGCTGTCCGTCCGCATCGGCCTGAATGGTGCCGGTAAGCCGGCCGGGCACGTTGAACACCTCGGCTCCGACCAGATTGGCGAATCCCTGGAGGTCGCGCAGCTCCAGTTCAAAATCCAGGCGGTTCTGCAGATCGTAGAGGTCCAGGATGTTCTGCCGCAGCGAAAGGTTTGCGGTGGCCGGTTCGCTGACAAGTGTCGCCTGTTCCACCCGCGCTATGCCTTGGCGCAGCTGCAGGTCAAGCGTCAGCTCTTCAAACGGCTGCCTGTTGATGCTGGACTGTGTCATCACGAATGCGGCATCCAGCGCCATGGTCTCCGGATCAAAACCGGTTCCGTTGAGTTCCACCCGGCCGTTGATATCGGTGGCCAGCTGCTCAAGCCCCGGAAAACGGCTGGCATCAAGATTGCGGAAGAGCACCGTGGCGGCATAGAACGGTTCGTCCAGCGACCACAGCACATCCGCATCCAGGTCCAGTTCCATCCCGTCAATGCGCACCGGGCTCTTTACGACGATCCTTTCACCGGTCAGTTCGGCGTCCACTTCGGCGGTGACATCGGGGTAGCCATCCATGGCCAGGCGCTCCAGTGTGATGCCGGCAATCCACGGCGTTTCGCCCGGGGAATAGCCCGTGCCGGTTACGCTTCCCTCCATGGTGATGCGGACTTGGGGCTCGTCCAAAGCGGCCCAATAGGCGGGATTCATCTCACTTGCCTGCCAGCTGAACGCCCACTCCAGGTCCTCTTCCCACCAGCGCACCGCCTCCAGCGAGGCGCGGACCGACTCTTCGCCCTTGCGAACCGCCACATCGGCATTAATGGTTCCGTCGGATACGGCCAGGCCCAGTTCCAGGACATCCACCGAGTAAACATCGAACCGCGCATCCTCAAGAATCAAATTCCCGTCCAGCTGGACGCGGTCCCACTCCATCAGCGGTACGGCGCCCTCCATTGACAGCGAAAAACCTGCAATGGACGCCTGCAGTGTGTCGTTGCCGGTGAGTGTGGCGGCATCGATGCGACCCGATCCCATGGAAAGCGACCGCAGTACCGGTTCCTGCATGACCGACCACCGGGTGTCGATGGAGAACTGCTCGAGTCCGGGTGCGTTCAGTGTGAGACCGGCCTGCAGATTCTGCCGTGATCCGCCGACCCTCAGTTCCACGCTCAGGTTCTGCTTAATGGGGTACTCTTCGGCGTAGGCCTCCACTTCCCGCCAGGCCAGGGGATCAAGCAGGGCCTGGAACCGGGTGGCATAGGTGACGTCATCGTAGCTTCCGGTGGCCTCGAACAGCGAATAGGCCGTGGCAATGAGCAGCTTGTCGAGCGTAATCAGGCGTCCGTCCCAGGAAGCCTCGGAGCTCAGCTGCACGGGTGCGTCCAGGCGCGACTCATGCAGATAAAGGTCCAGTTGATAGATATCGGCAAAGAAACCGGCAGCATTGCTGCCAAGCCGGAGGTGTGTCACCAGGTCGCGGACGGCCAGCGGCTCCCCCGGCAGCAGGGCGCGCGCATCCACAGAAATTTCCGGTGCGGTGAAACGCACCTCGCTCAGGACAAAAGCCGGTATTGACGATTCCTCGTCCGGCTCCTTGTCTCCGGCAAACAACTCCTCAGGCAGCAGTTCCAGTACATTCCAGTTTCCGTCCTCATACTGGACCAGATCTGCCCTGAATCCAAGCGCGTGCAGTTTCCGGATTTCAAACGGACGCCGGAAAAGAAGGTCGAACACCGACCAGGAGACGTGCAGGGTGTCGAGCGAAAGCAGGGGTCCGGGAGTCCGGGTGGATGCGGTTCCGTCTTCATGTGCGGCCGTATCCGCGGCGCCGGCAGGTCCGTCGCCATCCCTGTCCCCGAACACCGCTATCCCCTCTACGGTCACATGCGACCAGAGATCGCCGCTGATGCGGTCGATGCGCAGCTCTCCGTGGATCATGCCGGATACCTGCGTTTCGGCTTGCGTGCGGATGTAGTCCAGCAGCAGGTCGTTGCGCAGGGCAAGCCGCAGTCCGGCAAGCAGCACCAGGATTACCGCCAGTGTGATCCACGGCCAGCGCCGCCGTTTCTTTGTCTGTATTTCCGTTTCCGTCATGTTCTTATGTCGTGTGCTGCCTTGCTGCCGTTGCGTGATTGCCGTTCCGGAGCCTCGCTGCCGATCGGCAGGCGCATGTGCTGCATGTTATTTTGAACTTCGCCTGATTCATATTCGCATAATCAAAACGCCTGCCCGATGCTGAAATGGACCCCCCACCGGGAGAACCAGTTGCCGAAATCCTCACCGTTGAAGATATTGAGATCCTCGTCTGTCGGATTCACTTTGTATGCAAGGTCGATTCGCACCGGTCCGAGCGGCGACTGGTAACGCAATCCGCCGCCTACCCCGAACTGCATATCATCCGTGTTGAAATCACGGATTCTTTCCCAGATGGCCCCGCCATCCAGGAACATGGCAAAACCGAAGTGACGGATCAGCTTGTGCAGCTCCTGCCGCAACTCCAGATTGAAATGATACAAGGCCTTGCCGCCGACGGGCACATAGTTGGCAAACTGTCCCGTTCCATCAATTATTGCCCGCTTGGGGCCGAGCTGACGCCGCTGCCAGCCGCGTACCGAGCTGGTTCCACCGGCATACAGGCGCACATTTGAAGGCAGATCGTGATCCCCGACCCGTGAGATCACCCCCCCCTCGTTGCGAAACGCCAGCTGTGTGCTTCTCGTCAGGTCAAAATATCTTCTGATATCAAGCATGTACCGGTTGTAGCGCAGCGACCCCGTGCCAAAAAAACCGGAAAACTCGGCATACGGACGGAACGCCCACCCCTGGTACTGCTCCACTTCCAGCTTGTTGTAGTACCCGGAAAAGCGCAGTGAAGAGATGTTGTAACGCTGTTCTTCTTCCCGCAATGCAACATCCGAGCTCTCCAAGGTCTCCAGGTTTCGGGTCAGTTCGTAGGATACGGTTGCAGCGGCCTCGCGGCTGATCTGGTAGATAAACGAATTGTTAATACCACCGCGCAGCAGCAAGTATCCCGGTTCATCAAGCCGCTGACCAAAAGGTGATATGTTGATCCGGCTCTTAGGATTGAAGACATAGGGGATCTGATAATTCAGATTGACCCGCTGCTCCAGAAATGAGACACGTGTGTTCGCGGAAAAGGTATGGGCGTTGCCCAGAGGGTTCCGGTGATCCCAGGAGAGGCTGAGTCGGACGATCTCCTCCAGTCCTACTCCGACCTGCAACCGGATGCTCCGCAGGGCATGCTCACGCACCCTGATATTGATATCAACCAGTGAATCAGGCTCCTGTGGCGGCACGTTGACGGTTGCGAAACGGAAGAGCGGATGCCCGAAAATCTGCTGCTGGGCGGTGCGGAGCTTCCGTGAGCTGAACCGGTCGCCCGCCTTGAGATCGGAATGCCGCAGCACAATGGACTCGGGCACCGTCTGGTGCCCGTCGATCCGGATGGTGCCGAAAAAGCTCTCCGGACCCGGTACAAGCGTAAAAAACAAATCGGCATGGCGCCCGGCCGTGTCGACCTGCGCCGTGACATTCACATCCGCAAAGGCAAATCCCAGATTGCGCAGGGTGGACAGGAAAAGTCCCTCCACGTCGCTGTGCTGGATCAGCTGATAGCGGCGGTCTTCCTGCATCACCTGGCGGCGTTTCGCCCGCGCGTATTCGCGCTGCTCCTCCAGCCACGCAATCGTCTCATCGTCGGCGTCCAGCTCGTACTGTACACTGCGGATCATGGTCGGCTCCCCTTCCTCAATATGAAAAACGATACGCCTGACCCAGTCCCGCCGGCCCTCCTTGACTTCCGTACGCACCGTCACATGAGGGAATCCCCGCCGCTGGTAATATCGCTGGATGCGGATGACGTCGCGCCGAAGTTCCGTAGAATCGTAATCGAATCCCGACCTGTTCCAGAATCGGAACTTCCGGAAGAAAGAGGGGGCATCCAGGGCGATGATATTGCGCAGCACCATGCTCGAATAGGTTTCGTTCCCCTTGAAATCGATGCCCCATACACGTTCGGGCCGGTCATCATCCTGGATCGCGGCATACGTCCCGGCGGCTTGCACAACCGGTGCCGGCGCCGCCAGGCCAAGAATGAACAACAGCACTCCAAACAATACGTATCCTGGAGGCAAGTAACCTTTATTGGCGTGAAACCCGCCCGGGCCTGCCCCCGGCTGTCCGTTTTCTGTTATCCGGATTTCCATCCCTGCGCATACCTCCGGCTCCGCTTTCGTCACCATGGCACCTGTCCGCACCGAAGAGCCCTTTCGATGAAATAGTGAAACCAGAATGTTTTGCAACCTGAAGTGCATTAAAACCAGCGGATATACATGAAGTGTTAACGGCGCACATCCGGCACCCTTTCAAAGGTGGAATGATAGTATAAAACCGGCCACACAGACAAATAGTATACGCAAACTTTTTCTGTTTTTCGGGGGTTTTACCTTACGAAGGATAACGAGGAACTGTTTCCTGCCAATATCGAACCGACCGAATACTCTCCGTAAATCCATTGTTTGGAAACCACAAGTTTCTGTAACAGGCGCTCATTTGCGAAGAGAACCCTAACCCTGATTTTTAAATGAACAAACCAACGCATATCGTGGTCGTCGGAGCCGGATCCCGAAAAGCGCAAACGTCATGAAACATTCGTGGTAATCGGCGGTGGCCCAACCGGGGTCGAAGTTGCCGGTACCATCGCGGAAATATCCGCAAGAACCATGCGGGAAGATTACGAACATGTCGATCTTGACCTGCTTGAAATCATCCTGGTGGAAGGGCAGCCGCGCATCCTCAACACCTATCACGAATCCCTGAGCGAAAGAGCGGCTCGTGACCTTGAGCAATTGGGGGTAAAAGTGATGCGCAACAGCATGGTCACCGATGTCAACGAAGAAGGCGTGCGCATCAAAGTCACAGGGGATGCGTCCGGAAACGGACAGTCTTCCGATTCCAGAGAGGTTTTTATCGAGACCGGAACGGTCATCCGGGGAGCTGGAAATGCCGCATCACCGTTGCT
>SKNT01000212.1 GCA_007120385.1 Balneolales bacterium | reverse complement strand
TGTCCTGTGCCGTATGGCCGCGAATGGATCGCAAAGGCCGATCACCACATCGTCCGCTTTTACGACCGCGACGGTCACGTCTTCGAATTTCTGCTCTACAAAAACGGAGCCCGCATCACCCCGCCAGCACCCTGCAGCCCGGCCGTCTCCATCATGTGCAGCAGCGGCAGCAGCAGCGCAATGCCGAAGGCCTCGGTGGATACGGCCAGCGCCGTGAGCACAAAAACGATGTACATCCGCCGCCCCAGGTGCTTCCTGAAGATGCGAAAACAGTTCCGGATGTCGGTTAGTATGGTCACGTTCTGGCTGCGATGCACTTGTCACCGGCAATCTGGCATGACCGTTTTTCGATTTCGCGATGCAACTCGAACATGGCACACCCGGTGGCCGGTTTTCGTGAAATCTACATCGAAGATCCCAGAAATAAAAAGGGACGGCGCAGATTGGATGCATAAAGCACGGAGTGGATAAAAACAGTCCTTTTTGGTTGGCAAAGTGGCTGTAAGGAAAGCCCGGCTTTGTGGTCAATCCAGTAACGCGATCCTCTGTGTCGACCAGCGCGGCCGACGATATGCGGATTGCGCACTATTCAATTGAGCACTATTCATCTGAAATAAAACGAGAAGAGACTATGAAACGCGAAGACAGTTTTTTGACGGGTTGGATGCACTTGTCAGCCTTGATGCGGACGGGAAGTGTGATGCGGACGGGAAGTGTGATGCGGACAGGAAGTGTGATGCGGACAGCAGGTTTGGCGCTGGCACTGCTGACGGGATTTGCATTCACACAAGTAATGGCGGCCGGCACTGGTACGGGATTTGATGTTCCCGAAGCGGATCCCGTATCCGCACAGCAGTTGGAACCGGCAACGGCACTGGCGGTGAGCTGCGACGGCGCCCACCTGCTGCCCGGCGTGCCATGCGAAATGACCCTGCAGGCCGAGGGTCTGGCAGCAATCCAGTATGCCGGGCTGGAGCTGCGGTATGACCCGGCACGGCTCACTTTCCTGCAGGAACGCCCCGGGTCGGTGTTCGGGGAGGATGCGGTTGTCTTCGCGCGCCAATTGCCGAACGGACGGCTGGGCGTCTCGGTGAGCAGCACCGCCGGGGAGCGCGAAGGTGACGGGGGAATCATCCACCTGGATTTTGTCATCCGCGACGGAGCCCCGCACGGGGAGGCGGTGTTTGCCGTGGAAGTCATGGAAATCACCGATCGGGACGGCATTGCACTGCCCGCTCCCCTGCCGGGGCCGGCCTCATTCACCATTCCGCCCTACCTGACCGATGCGGGGATCACGGATCCGGGTACGGTCACCATCGCCCGCGGCTCCGAACTTGTATTCCGGTTCCGGCTGGCGACATCGGGCATTTCGGCCGGGGATATCGAGGAGTGGCTGGATGGAAACGGACAGCTCACGGCGGAAATGGTGATCATCGACACCGGGACGTGGGACGGTTCCGCCCCGCTGCCAGATCCTTTGCCCTATGACAGGATCGTGCCCCTCTCCTTTACCGGCACCACCAGCGGACAGTTCCGTTTCGAAGCGCCGTTTCCCGTCGACCAGCCCGTCGGCACATGGCTTGTGGCGGGACGATTTCAGTTCAATGATCACCCGGTCCTCACCGCCGGCTACAGCAGCGACGGCGGCGGTACGTTCGACGGTGCAATGTTCACCGCCGTGCCGGTCACCGTCACCACTCCGCGCGTCACCGTGGCCGGGTGGACTTTCGACGGGGAACAGTGGACGGCAGACACCGGCCTCTATCTCAACCTGCAACCGGACAACCCGGCCGAGGTTTCCCTTTTTGGAGCCCGTTTCAGCGGATGGACCACTGGCAGCTCCGGCCGCGCCCCCAATTCCAACAACTGGCAGCAAGAGAACGGCGGGGACAGCAATGGGACCGGGGAGAATGGCGACAATGGTGGCGGGAATGACAACGGAGACAATGGAGAAAACGGCGATAATGGTGGCGGGGATGGCGGTACGGACAGCAACGGTGGTTCGGATGGAAACGGAGATTCGGATGGAAACGGCAACAACGGCCCAGCAGCACCGCACGACAAATACTGGCAGGCCCGGCTGGCAACTTCCGGCTACGGCGAACTGACCCTGCAGTTCCAGATGAACGGTTCAGGCACCGGCCCTCGTGATTTCCGTCTTTATTACAGTACCGATGGCGAGGAAGACGGCGAATCGGACGTCTGGCAGCCCGTGCCGGGCGGCGATTTCCAGGGCGGAACTTCATGGGCGTTGCATTCTTTCACCCTTCCCGGGGAAGTCGCTGACGTCCCGGAGCTGATCCTGCGCTGGGTGCGCATCGGCAACACGTCGATATCCGGCAATGAGATCGGTCCGACCGGCACCAACCGCATCGACGAAATCCGCATCACCGGAGTCCCCCTGGATACCGATGAAATATTCGTCTGGCCGGGCAGCACCAGCGGCGCGGGGACTGTCACGGAGGCCGACGTGCTGAACCTGGGCCTGTACTGGATGTCGACCGGGCCCGAGCGGGTTCCCCGCAGCATCGCCTGGGCGCCTCAGCCGGTGGTCCGGTGGGCACCCGAATCCGCCGCGCATGCCGACACCGACGGCGACGGCCGCGTCGACTATCGCGACCTGCTGGCCATTGGCCGCAACTTTGGGGAGACCGTGGGCTCTGAGCCCGTCCAGCAGAAAATTGCAGAGGCAGGCACAGGCGCGGGCGCGGGCACAAGTACTGGTGCTGACGCAGACGCAAATGCCCATCCTGCCCCACTCGTGGAGAAAACACTTCCGGTACTCGAAGCCGGGGAGTCGGTGCGACTGGTGCTCCATTCCGGTGCGCCGATACCGCTCACCGGCCTCAGTACGCGATTTTCGCTGGATTACATCCCGCCCGATGCCTGGGAGCTTGAAACATCCACCCCCGCCGATTGGGCTGACGAATGGGAGGCCTCCGGCCGACTGATCCGGTTCCACCACGGACGTCCGCACACCTCGCATTCCAATCCAGCGCACCCGAAGCTTTCGTCGACTAACGTATCATTTGATAAGGAGCAGACGACCGGATCCGGGTCCGGCAGCACCCGGACTTCCGGGTCCATGTCCGGCAACACCTGGTCCGCAGCGTGGGTCCACACCGGATCGGTTCAGCCAGTACAAGCCAAAGAACTGGCCGTGGTTGTGATACGCGCCGTGTCCGGCTGGCAGGCCTCCCCGCAGCTGCGGCTGCACCGCGCCTCGTTGTCCACGCCCGAAGGAGTCCGCGATGCCGAAACCTCGGAATGGTCACTGGTCCGGCAGGAGCTGCCCGTCGACGCCGGTCGTGACGGAAGCGATGACAGCGACGGCCTGCCGAAGGCAACCCGGCTGTACGCCAGCTATCCCAATCCTTTCAATCCGACCACCACATTGTCCTTTGATCTGCACGAGTCCGGCACTGCACACATGGCCGTCTACGACGCCATTGGAAGGCACGTGGCCACTCTGGTCGACGAACACCGCGAAGCAGGCCGCCACCAGGTCACGTGGAACGCCTCGCTTTACGCCAGCGGGATGTATATCGTGCGGCTGGAGACCGCACACACCGCCCAAAGCCGCCGGGTCATGCTCGTGAAGTGAACCGGTGCAGCATACTTTCCGAATACCGGAACCATGGCATCCACAATCACAAGGGTGTTCTGGTTCCGGTCTTATTATGTTCCGGTGTTTCTGAACCTATAATCCGTTGCTCCCCTGACTATTCTGTGTCTTGAGACATAGAATATCGGTAATTACTTTATTTTTAGGTATTTATACTTATTGTATTGTTAATGATGCGCTTTTATATTCGCTCAGCTACTTTCTCTACAAGCCCACTCACAAATGCGCCATCTGTGTCCGGGACTTGCTGCTTCAGAGCTTGCAACAGACCAATTCTACAAGGAGCAATCATTATGAATAAAAAAAATACCGGCAGCTGGTCATCAATCTGCACTTGCGTACTTGCAGCAAACATAATCCTGGTCACGCCAGCAGTTTCAGCAGGCCAGTCAGACCAGCAGGGCGATCCCATTCAAGTTCCACAGGAACTCGTCGCACCGGCGGTACACAACGTCCAGAGCGGCGTTTTTCTGCAGGCATCGGAAAACCAGGAGATCCGCACGCACATCGGCAGGATCCTGGAGAGGGATACCTGGCCTGACATCGATCTTCCCGCCGCACCGACGGGCATCTTCCTTCGCGCCGGCGATATTAACGGTGACGGCATCAGCGACCTGATCCAGCAACGGACAGGACTGCCCGATCTGCGAACAAGTGACATGACCGTCTTTGCAGACCGGACGCTGCTCTATTTCTCCGGATCTTTCGATGGCGAGCCGGACATGGTCATATACGAACTTTTGGAGCCGGCCGGTGACCTGACCGGCGACGGCAAAGCCAACCTCCTGTCCGGTGATATCTTTAGCGACTTTACGATCTACCACCATGACGGCGCCGAATTGCAGGGGACGGCCGCCTCAACGGACGGCGACCTGCCGGCCGGCCTGACCCTTTCATCCACCCGGTGGGGTATGGACATCGACGGGGACGGGTACGGAGATCTTGCCTTCACACTGTTGACTGCCGGGTACCCGGACGCCAACCACAAGTTTTTTGTCCTATACGGTGGTAACCCGGAAGAGGAACTGAGTGTCGGGATTTATGACATCAGAGATTTGCTGCCTCCCGAGTTCGACAATATGATGGTGCAGGCCGTCACCGACCTGTTTGACCAGGACGGAACCGCCCATCTCATCCTGTCGATGCGCAACAATTTTGGCCACCGCTATGCCGCCATCATCTCGATAGATGAAACCAGAACTGCGGCTTTTGTCCAGACGATCCAGCTTACGGACTATGCCTCTTTTGCCCCCGGGATCATATTCGCCGCTGCATTGTCTGAAGATGAGGAACGGGTCCTGGTGGCAAGTGATTTTGGATACCGTCCGGACAGATCTTTCTTTTTCCCGGCATCAACGGAAGACAGCCTGTTTTTCGATGGAAACCCTGTATCTCTCCACAGTTGGAGGGTATGGCCGGCGGGCGACCTGAACGGCGACGGTGCCATGAACCTGGTCGCGGAGGATTCCATCAACGGCCCGCTGCACATTGCCGAATTCCCCAGTGGCGGAGGCGGGTTGTCTCTGGGAGGACTCCTTCCCGGCCAGGAGCAGGATGTGCTGCTGCTGAGAGGCCAGGCCTATTATTTTGGTGATCTGACCGGAAACAGCAGGTCCAACCTGATCTACAGTTTCCACAACGGACCTGACGCACTGGCCGGGGTTCACCTGATTGCCTTCGACAACCAGGGTGAGTTCACAGCCGATACCTGGTTCTATGATGTGGAACAATCCTTTCCTCTGCAGGCCTCTGACGTCCATGCACTGGGTGATGTCACCGGAAACGGAAACGATGATTTCGTGATATCCTACGATCGTTTCCCGTTTGAAAACAAACTGAACTTCCACGAGGGAGGCAGCAACTGGCAGACGCCGGCGGCTACCTGGAACCTGCCGGCCGGAAGAAGGGTGACCGATGTTATCAGCGGACATTTCGTGGATCCGGAGCGGCTGGATATCCTCATTCTTTACCTGGATGTTCCCAATCTTGCGATACCCTCCGTAAATGAGTCAACCCTGGAGATGTACACGGGCGGCGGACTGCCCAATCCGGTTTCGGACAGGGTACTCGGACAGTTTGAGGCCTATCCCGGCACCTCGGGAACCACAACCACCATCAATACCATCGTCAACGCCGGGGATGTGAACCAGTCCGGCTACGACGACCTGCTGATTGCCTCTGCATTTGTCCGGGATCCGGTGCTTGGTCCGCTGCCTGCCCTGCTGTATACCGGGGGACCATCCTTCCTGAACCAGGCGCCGGATGCGGAACTCACTTTCCCGGCTGAAGATATCGGTTTTGGCATCGGGGGCACCCTTGCGGGCCTGGGCGATATCAACGGCGACGGTATTGATGATTTCGCGATTGCAAATATCTCGCAAGGCCTGAATTCCGACTTTCAGGAATTCGGCTCTTTCAGGCTTGGCGGACGTATCCACATCTATTTCGGACGCGATGGCGACACCGGTTTCGGTGATCCGGACATCACACTGCGCGCCGACGCGGAATCCATCTCCGCAGTCATTGATATGGAGTTTTTCGGGATGAGCGAAATCGCCACAGGAGACTTCCTGGGAACCGGAAGCCGCGGCATCGTCGCCAAACCCGCAGCCCACCGCCTCAGGTCCAATACAAGCGAGGGCACGCCTGCCATCCATATCTTCCAAAGCAGACTCCTGGATGAGAATCCCGTACCCGACCAGCTGCTTCCGCTCCATGCAAACATCATGTCAGTAAATCCGCAAAGCGAATTTGTCGCGGATATGGGCCGGGCGCTCATGGCCGGAATCCCGGACCTGACCAGCAATGGCCGCGACGAACTGCTTGTGATTGCCAGCTCGCCCGGCAACACCAATGCCGTGCTGCATTATGGCAGGGATCCGCTCTCCCCTGTCCCGGATGTTATTTTCGAAAGTCCGAACACCAGTATTCCCATGGGTGCGCGTGCCGGTGCCATAAACCGCCATTATCGGGCGGCAATCGGTGATTTCAACGGGGACGGGAATCTGAATTTCCTGGCCGTGCAGGCCGACCTTAATTATCCGCAAAGCCCGGTCTTTCTCTATAAGCTTGGTCGTCCGGGCGGCGTGCAGGTGCAGGTCAACAGCACCAACATAGTCGGTTCCGGCGGTGGCGTGCTAACGGATGATGAGACGGGTGCAAGTGTCCAAATCCCGGAAGATGCCCTGGATGAGGATGTTGAGATCGAGATCGGCACATTTCAAGTGGTACCGGAGGGGGCCAATCTGGCAGGTCTGATGATCTACCTGGGACCGGCGGGCACCACCTTCAGCGAGCCGGTCGAGGTGACCGTCAGCTACGATCCCGACAACCTGCCCGAGGGCGTTGCCGAAGAAGATCTGGTCTTGCTGCGCTACGACGAGGGTGACGCGACCTGGGAAGAACTGCCTTCCACGGTGGACACCGACGAGAAGACCGTTACGGGTGTAACGACACGTTTTTCGGGCTTTGCCGCAGGCCAGAGCCAGATGCCAACCCGCACGGAACATGCCGGATCACAGGTTCCCGAGGCCGTTGCACTGCACCAGAACTACCCGAATCCGTTCAATCCAGCAACCACGCTTTCATTTGATCTGAACGAGTCCGGCATGGCACGTCTGAGCGTCTACGACGTGCTGGGCAGGCATGTGGTTACGCTTGTCGACGAACACCGTGAAGCAGGCCGCCACCAGGTAACCTGGAACGCCTCGCATTACGCCAGCGGGATGTATATCGTGCGGCTGGAGACTGCCCATGTCACCCTGAGCCGCCGGATCATGCTCGTGAAGTGATCCGGCGAAGTTCCCGGTCCGCGCACGGTATCGGCCGTGCCTGTCAGTCTTCAAGATGCAACCCGCTGTGTAATG
>SKNT01000158.1 GCA_007120385.1 Balneolales bacterium | reverse complement strand
GAGTAACACTTCCATTGTGACTTTTCATTCAGAAAAACGAATAAACAGGGAAAAGCATATCCCGACGGAGTGATTTTTCCGAAAACGGGTTTTACCGGAACAGGAAACGGGAAAACAGTCAATAAATTGGCCCCAAATCCGTAACTTGAACGAAGATGCGAGACAGGTCGTTTCTGATGGATTGTTTCGTTGCACCCATTTTCTAATTAGTGACTGATATGAACATAGGTATTGTTTTGTACCCCACGTACGGTGGAAGCGGCGTGGTGGCAACCGAGCTTGGGAAAGGACTGGCCACGCGCGGACATAATGTGCATTTCATCAGCTATGCCCGGCCCATGCGCCTTGATGAGTTCCATGAAAACATTTCGTTCCACGAGGTCACCTTTTCGGCCTATCCGCTGTTTGAGTACCCGCCGTACGACCTGGCTCTGGCCAGTCACCTGGTGGATATTATCAAGTACCAGAAACTGGACCTGCTGCATGTGCACTATGCCATCCCGCATGCCACCTCCGCCTACCTGGCCAAGCAGATCCTGGGGGAGACCGGCCGCAGCATCCCCGTGATCACCACCCTTCACGGAACGGATATCACCATTGTCGGAAGCGACCCCAGCTACGCGCCGGTGGTCACCTTCTCCATCAACAAAAGCGACGGGGTGACGGCCGTCTCCGAATATCTGCGCAGGGAGACCTGCGAACGTTTCGACATCGAAAAAAAGATCGAGGTGATCCCGAATTTCATCGATCTGAAACGGTTCAGCAAATCGGAAAAAAGCCACTTCAAAAAGGCACTTTGTCCCAATGGGGAAAAGGTGCTGGTGCATGTGAGCAACTTCCGGGAGGTCAAAAGGGTCAGCGATACCGTTGAGATCTTCCACAAGGTGCTTCAGAGCGGCATCCCGGCGCACCTGCTGCTGGTGGGGGACGGACCGGATCGCGCCAAGGTGGAGTCGCGCTGCCGTGAGTTGGGGATTTGCGGGAAAGTGCGCTTCCTGGGCAAACAGGAGAAAATTGAGGACATACTGTCCATCGCCGACCTGTTCCTGATCCCCTCGGGATCCGAAACGTTTGGCCTGGCAGCTCTGGAGGCGATGAGCTGCAGTGTTCCGGTAATCAGCTCCGACATTGGCGGACTGCCCGAACTCAACATCCATGGTGAGACCGGATATCTTTGCCCCCTGGGCGATACCGATGCCATGGGTGACTACGCCATTTCCATCTTTAAGGATGAGGAGTTGCATGGCCGGCTGTCGGAAAATGCCCGCAAACGGGCAGAGGTCTTCGAACTCAACATTGTTGTAGATCGCTATGAGGCCTATTACCTCTCAGTGATGGAAGGAATGAAGGCGCAGGTCGATTGAGGATTGTTTCAGGCCGGATTCCGGTACTACCCGCAATTCAGGTCAGACCGTGATTCAGGTCAGAATCAGGCAATAAGCGAAGTTTTCGAAACGCGGATGGATCGGGCCTTCCATGGGCAAGACGGCCGATCAGCTGTTGATGGCCCGGGTAACTTCCTGGGCTGCCTCCTTGAGCAGCACGGCCGAAATCACATTCAGCCCGCTTTCGTCGATGATCTTCTTGCCTTCCTCGGCATTGGTGCCCTGCAGACGTACGATCAGAGGCATGGATTCCAGTTTTTTGGTGATGGCCGGATCTTTCACGGCTTCCAGGATGCCGTTGGCCACGCGGTCGCACCGCACGATGCCGCCGAAGATATTGATCAGGATGGCCTCCACGTTCGGATCCTTCAGGATGATTCGGAATCCGTTGCGCACCGTATCCACGTTGGCGCCGCCGCCTACGTCCAGGAAGTTGGCGGGCTCTCCCCCGGCCAGCTTGATCATGTCCATGGTAGCCATGGCCAGCCCGGCCCCGTTGACCATGCAGCCGACGTTGCCATCCAGCTTGATGTAGTTCAGGTCTGATTCGACGGCTTCGACCTCGAGCGGGTCCTCCTCGGACTTGTCGCGCAGCTTGCTTATCTCTATCTGCCGGTACAGGGCATTGTCGTCGAAATTGATCTTGGCGTCCAGGGCTACAATGTCGTTGTCTGCCGTAAGCGCCAGGGGATTGATTTCGACAATGGAAGCGTCGGTTTTATCGTAGGCCTTATACAGCGCCATGATGAATTTCACGGCCTTTTTGAACGGGTCGCCGGAAAGGCCGAGTGCAAAGGCAAGGCGGCGTGCCTGGTGACTGTGCAGGGGAAGCCCCGGCTCCACCCACTCTTTTACAATTTTATCAGGGGTCTCGGCCGCCACTTTCTCGATTTCCACCCCGCCTTCGGTCGAAACCATGATCACATTCTTGTTACGGGACCGGTCCAGGGTCACACCCACGTAATACTCCTTCTGGATGTCCACGCCGTCGGTGATGTAGAGCCGCTCGACCTTCTTGCCGGCCTCACCGGTCTGTATGGTCACCAGGGTGTCACCGAGCAGCGATTCGGCGGCTTTTCGCACTTCGCCGACCGATCTGGCCAGGATCACCCCCTTGGCGCCAGACTGCTTTGTGCGGCCCTTTCCGCGTCCGCCTGCATGGATCTGCGCCTTGACCACAAAGAGCGTGGTGCCCTGCTGTTTCAGGACCTCTGCGGCCTTGACCGCCTCTTCGACTGTAAACGCAGCGATGCCTACGGGCACGGCCACCTGGTACTCTTTCAGTAATTCCTTGGCCTGGTATTCGTGGATGTTCATGAATCTGTGTTTTGTTATGTGATAATCGATGCGTGAAACAGCGCTGAAAAATAACCGTTACCCGTCTTAAAAAAAACACCTGGATGGCAGCGGGCGGCAGTGCATCGCCTGTTTCCATTTTACGCGGTATTTACCTACATTTTTGGAAATACGGCAATTACGGTGTCAGTGAATTGCAATCGAAATTGATACTGGCCGGAATTAGCCGGAATGAATAGAGCGCCGCCGCAAGCCGCACTTTGCCCCTGATAACACCTCATCAGCCATTGCCATTCATGTGGGAACCGAAAAAATACCGCCTTTTCCAGCTGAACCCCTGGAATATCGTCCTGATCTATCTCGTGCTGGGTTTTCTGTGGATACTGTTTTCGGACCGCGTCCTGGAGCAGCTAATCGATGATCCGGCCACGCTCACGCAATTCCAGACCTACAAGGGCTGGTTCTATGTCCTGGTGACAGGGTTGCTGCTGCTGGGGCTGCTGGTGCGCTATTCAGATCGGATAACACGCATGCGGCATGACTTCGTGAAACGGTTCGACCTGTATCGCTCCCTTCTGGAGCAGGGCAACCAGGTGGTTTTGCAGGTGGATGACAACCAGGATTTCAGCTACTCAAATGCGGCGGTGATGGAAGTCCTGGGGTATGAAGAGGATGAGCTTCGCTGTATGGATGACTTTGAAGCGATTGTCCACCTGGATGATATGGACCGTTTCAACGATTTAAGGGCGGTGTGTGATGCAGACATCCGGAATCACGACCCGGTGAAACAGCAGGTCCGGATACGTAATAAAAATGGTTCCTGGCATTGGTTTCGCATGATCCTGACCGATAATCGCGGTTTTGAGCACATCCAGAGCCGGCTGCTGCTCATCCGGGACATCCACGAGGAAACCACCCTCTTCGAACAGCTCAAAGAGTCGAAAGCGCGTTTCGAGCATCTCTTCCAGGAGGCGCCGGTGGGTTACCACAGTTTGGGCAGCGACTTCACCTTCATCGACATAAACATGACCGAACTGAACCTGCTCGGCTACAGCCGGGAGGAGATCATAGGCAAGAAAACCTGGGCCGATCTGATCGTTCCGGAAGACCTGCCCACTTTCGAACAGCACAAAAATGACCTGCTGGAAAAAGGATATGTCGAAAACCTGCAGTATTCCGTCGTCAGAAAAGACGGCACACTACGGTCCGTGATCCTCAATGCGCGCGCCTTTTTTGACGATCAGGACCGGTTGCTGTACACCCTGGGCAACGTGGTGGACATGACCGACAAGCTGCTGGCCGAAAAGGAGCTCAACGAAGCATACCACCGGCTCAACTACCACGTCCAGAATACTCCGCTCGGTTTTGTGGAATGGAACAGCAGTTTCCGCGTTACGGAGTGGTCGGCCGAGTCCGAGAAGCTGTTCGGGTGGGCCAAAGAGGAGGTTCAAGGAAAAAAACCCGAAGAGTGGAACATAGTCCACAAGGATGACCGGGAACGGGTCATGGATTCAATGACCGGGATGCTTGCCGGAAAAGATCTGCGCAATGTCATAAGCAACAGGAATTACACGAAAAACGGCGATGTCCGGCATTGTGTTTGGTATAATTCGGCGCTGCTGGACGAGGAGGGGCGGCTGGTGTCCATTTTATCCCTCATTCACGATATCACCGGGCAGGTCCGGGCGCAGGAGGAAATAAAGAAACTGAATGTTTCACTGGAGGAAAAGGTAAAAGTGCGGACCAGGGATCTGGAAATGGCCAATCGCGAGCTGGAGACGTTTGCCTATTCGGTGTCTCACGATTTACGTGCGCCATTGCGCGGGATCGACGGGTTCAGCCAGGCTCTTGCGGAAAAATATGCCCACAAACTTGACCAGCGCGGACAGCAGTATCTGGACAGGGTTTGCAAAGCCTCGCAACGCATGGGAGTGCTGATTGACGACCTGCTGTCATTGTCAAGAATTACCCGCAGTGAATTGAAAAAGGAGCAGGTGGACCTGGGTGTCGTCAGCAGCGAGATACTTAAGTCGTTCAGGGAAAAAGAGCCGGAGCGGCAGGTGGATTTCGAGGTGTCCCGGGACCTGACGGTGACCGGTGATGCCAACTTGCTGCGTATTATGATGCAAAACCTGCTGGATAATGCATGGAAGTACACATCCACCCGGGACAAAGCCTACATCGAAGTGGGCACCGCAGAGATTGAGGGCAGTAAATCGATGTTCGTCCGGGATAATGGGGTCGGTTTCAACATGAAATACCACGACAAGCTTTTTGTGCCGTTCCAGCGGCTTCATACACAGGAGGATTTTCCGGGAACCGGCATTGGGCTGGCAACCGTGCAGCGTGTCATAGGCCGCCACGGCGGTTCCATCCGGGCAGATTCCAAAGAAAACGAGGGCGCCGTCTTTTATTTTTTCTTGCCGGATAAAAGTGTATAATGAAAAAAACTATTAAAACCGGGTGATGGAATACAGCATGTTACGCATGACAGATACTTTGGACAGGCACATCCTGCTCGTTGAGGACAATCCCGACGATGTTGACCTGACATTGATGGCGTTCGGCAAAAGCAACATCTTCAACGAGGTAAGGGTCGCCCGTGACGGGGAGGAGGCGCTGCAGATGCTTCTGGGCAGGGAGGGTGAAGAACCGCCTAAAATGCCGGCCGTGGTGCTGCTGGATTTGAACATGCCCAAAGTCAATGGTCTGGAGGTTCTCAGGGAGATCAGAAATACCGAGCGGACTCGCCGTCTTCCTGTAGTCATCCTCACTTCATCAAGCGAGGAAAAGGATATCGTCCTTGGATACGACCTCGGAGCCAACAGCTACATCAGAAAACCGGTTGACTTTGGAAAATTTGTGGATGCCGTCAAGCAGCTGGGACTCTACTGGCTGGTCCTGAACGAGCCCGCAGTCTGATTTTTTAAAGGTAAATTACGCTTCGATCAGAGGAGGAGCCGATATGAGAGAGCGCCTGAAGATACTGATTATTGAAGATTTGCCGGATGATGCCGAACTGGTTTATCTGGAACTTCAGAAGGCAGGCCTGGAGTCTGAGTGCACGCGTGTGGAGACGGCTGCCGCACTGGAGAAAGCGCTTGAGAGCCAGGATTGGGACATCATTATCAGCGACTACAACCTTCCGGGATTTGACGGACTGGCCGCGCTTGAGATCCTCAAAAATACCGGGCGTGACATCCCGTTTATCATAGTATCGGGGACCGTGGGGGAGGAGACCGCAGTGGAAGCCGTTCTGGCGGGTGCGCAGGATTACGTAATGAAGGACAACCTGAGGCGGGTGCCCGTTGCCGTGAGAAGGGAAATCCAGAGTCATAAACTCCGTGAGGAGAAAAGGGAGGCGGAACAGCAGATACGGGATTCTCTGGAAGAAAAGGAGGTGATGCTCAAGGAGATCCATCACCGGGTGAAAAACAACCTGGCTGTCATATCCGCCCTGCTTACCCTGCAGTCAGACTATGTGAAAGATGAAGAGGCCAAAGAGCTGTTCATGGAAAGTGTGGGGCGTATCAAGACCATGGCCCTCATCCACGAGAAACTCTACCAGTCCGAAATGTTTGCCAGGGTGGAGATGGGTGACTATATCCACCAACTCGTGAAAACCATCCAGGAAACCTATGATGCGACGGCCAAAAGGATAACGGTACATCTGGATTGTGACAATGCCGTTCTTGACATCACAAAAGCCATCCCTTGCGGACTTATTGTCAATGAGCTGCTTACCAATGCCTACAAACATGCCTTCCGGGAAAAAGAATCCGGGAATATCCATCTGAAACTGAAGAAAGACAGTGAATCGGATGAGTGCCAGCTTCAGGTGGTGGATGACGGCGTGGGGCTGCCGGAGGAAGTGATCTCCGGAAAGAGCAACAATCTGGGTTACAATATCATACGCGGACTGGCGCGGCAGATTTCAGCCGACCTGCATTTAACCGGGCACGACGGGGCGCACGTGCTGCTCAAATTCAAGTGCTGAACGGTCCTACACCAGTTCCGAAATCAGAATGTCCGCTACGTTTTCCCAGCTTGTGCAAGTGAAATCCGGTTCCGGCAGATTTATGGCCTGTCCGTTGGTCATACCGTAGGTTCCGGCAGCCAGGCGCAGGTTTGAGTCCGGATCCGGATCTCCGGGTCCTCCCGTCTCACCCGGGAAGCCGGTGTAGAGTATCGCATGCATGCCCACAGCCTTGGCGCCGCGAATATCGGTTTTCAGCATGTCACCGACGTGCCAGGAGTGCTCGGGATCGGCGCCGGTGGACTGGAGGACCGATTCAAAGGCCTTGCGATGCGGCTTGCTCACCCCCAGCTCGTCGCTGAAGGCAAAGGCATCGAAATACTGCAGCACATCCATGTGCTCGAGATAGCGGCGGATGACCGATCCGGGCGAAAACATGGTGTCGGAAATGATCGCCAGCCGGAAATAGAGACTGAGGTTGGCCAGGGCTTCACGCACGCCTTCGGCCAGTTCGGGCGGACCTTCAAACAGGGACTCACGGAAGGCCTCGGTCAGGTCATCGGTTTCGGCGGGTTTGGCCGGGATGGCGAGCACATCGAGCATGCCGCGCACCAGTTCGCCGGTAGTCAGCGTCCGCTGATTGCCGAACCACTCTTCATCAAATGCCCGGGAGACGTGACGGCGCGCCTCACGGATCGCCTCGTCTGTCGGTTCCATTCCGTAGCGTCGCGAGAGTGTACGCAGGGCCTTCATACGGGCTTCGGTGCGTTTCTCACCATTTGAATCTGCCCGGACCAGCGTATCCCAGAAATCAACGCTGACCATATTATTTTTCAT
>SKNT01000182.1 GCA_007120385.1 Balneolales bacterium | reverse complement strand
TGTATATTTCCATGATTGGGGCAATATGGATCCATGACCATCGGACCCCGGTTCCATCCACCCAAACCATTTTACACCAGACTATCTGATATCCCATTTTTTATGGCAGGTCATTCCAAGTGGTCAAAAATCAAGCGAAAGAAAGCTGGAATTGACGCAGCGCGATCCAAGGTTTTCAGCAGGATTCTCCGTGAGATCACCATTGCCGCCCGGCTGGGCGGGGGTGACCCTGTGGGCAATCCACGCCTGAGTCTCGCCATCGACAATGCCAAGTCTAACAATCTGCCCAAAGAGAATATCGAACGGGCCATCAAAAAGGGCACCGGCGAACTGGGGACTGGCGAAAGCATCGAAGAGGTGGTGTACGAGGGTTACGGTCCCGGCGGAGTCGCCTACATCGTGGAAGCGACCACGGACAATGCCAAGCGCACCGTGGGCGAAGTACGGCATGCCTTCACCCGTTTCGGCGGCAACCTGGGCACCAGCGGATCCGTATCCTACCTGTTTGAACAGAAAGGCATTATCACCATTCCTGCCGTCGGGATCGACAAGGAGGAGCTGATGCTCCGGGCCATTGATGCGGGCGCCGAGGACATCAACGACGAGGATCCTGAACAGATGGAAGTGACCACCCGGCGCGAGGACCTCTTTGCCGTCCACAAACACCTGGAAGATCTGGGCTACACCATCTCCAGCGCCGAGCTCGAGTGGGTGCCCGCCACCGACGTCAAGCTGGACGAGGCGGCTGCACTTACGAATTTCAAACTGATGAGTTATATTGAGGATATTGACGACGTCAACAACGTTTTTAACAATATGAAGATGGACGAGGAGACCATGGCCGTGGCCGAGCAGCTTTAGATGAACACCGGCGCCCGGACTACTGTTTTTTCTACCGGATCCCCCGTCACCATGAACATACCAGAACCGTACCAACTGTAATGCCTGGCAGATTCCCTCTTATTGTCGTAACGCTTTTAGCACTCGTTCTCACCGGATCGGTTAACAACAACCGTGCCCGGGAGGCAAACCGTGCGTATCTGGACAGAGATTATGAACGCGCGGAAGAACTGTACCGGCAGATTCTGGAGCGTGAGCCGGAATCCCCCCGCATCCTGTTCAACCTGGGCAATGCACTGGCTTACCAGGGCAGGTTTGAAGAATCCGTTGAGGTCTTCCAGCAGTTCCGGGAACTGGTCGACGATCCTTCCGGGAAGGCCGCGGCGGAGTACAATCTCGGGTATCTGTACGGTCTTGAAGGCAACCTCAGGGAGGCGCTCAGGTATTTTCAGGATGCCATTGACCTGGATCCGTCCGATGAGGATGCCAAGTTCAACTACGAGCTGCTTGCCCGCCGTCTGCAGGATGGCCCTCCCGACCAGGGCGATGACGATCAGCAGGAAGATCAGCAGCAGGATCCGCAGGACAGCCCCATCCCTCCGACGCAGGATCAGGACCCGGATCAGCAGGACCAGGAGACGCAGCCATCACCGGCCGAAGCCGACGACCAGACCCCGCTTTCCGACCAGGACCAGCAGCAGGGCCGGCAGCCGGAGATCACCGATCAGCAGCTCGAACACGCCGAGGATATCATGAACGCTCTCGAACAGATCGAAAAAGATCTCATCAAGGATTTCAAAAAAAGGCAGCATGATACCGTGGAACCTCACGAGAAAGACTGGTAGGCAAATGAACATGATGCACCTGGATTTTCTGGCGTTTTGCCGCCGCAGCCGGTTTGGCCCCTCCCCGAGAGTGACTCTGCCCATGGTGCCGCTGTTTTTGCTAGCCGCGGTGCTGATGACCGCCTTGCCTGCGGATGAAGCAGTCGCCAGCGATGTCCGTGTATCTGCCACGGTATCTTCCACCCATGTGGCGGTGGGACAGCAGCTGACACTGAATGTTGAGATCCTCAGCCGGGAACCCCGAAACGTATCACGTCCCGAACTGCCCGAACTGGACGGCATGCAGTACCTGTCCAGCCTGCCTCAGACCAGCAGCCGCTATTCCCTGGTTGACGGCATAGCCCAGATGTCCTACCGCTACAACTATACCATTCTTGCAACATCCGAGGGGACCTATCAGATTCCGTCAGTGTATGTATCTGTGGACGGCCGCGAGTACCACACCCGTCCCATCACCGTGAGGATACGTCCACCCGGCGCAGATGGCTACCGGCCGCAAGCACGGAGGACCCAGCGGCCGGACATGTTCCTTGAGCTGGAACTCAGCGAAGAACGCCCGGTGCGCGGACAGCAGATCGTTGCCGAAATTGTGCTTTATTTCCGTAACACCATCGATGTGAACAACTTCCATGTCACCCAAAGCTGGCAGACGGAGGGGTTCTGGCGGGAGGATCTGAACCGGAGTCCGACACGCAGGCCCGAATCCATTGTTCTGGACGGTGTGCCATACCGGCGCGCTGTACTCAACCGGTACGCCCTGTTTCCAACCCGCACGGGTGAACTGTCCATCCCATCCTTTTCCATACGGGCATCGGTGCGACAAAGCGGACGTTTCCGCGAAGAACACAGTGGTTTCTTTGACGGTTTTGGCCAGCAGCGCAATGTGGATCTGACATCCCGGCCAACAACGGTCCGGGTGCAGGCGCCGCCAACACCGCCCACGGACGGTCAGCTGATCAGTGCGCTCGGTCAGTTCCGCGTTGACCGCACACTCAGCCAGGAGGTTGTCAAGCTTGGTGAATCCGTGGATGTCATCACGGAGATTCGCGGTTCCGGCAATCTTGGGCTCATCACCCGGCCCGTATTTGAATATCCGGCCAGTTTCGACACGCACCGTCCCAGGGAGACCTTTGAGCGGAACGAGCGCTCACCCCAGATGTCTGGCAGCAAGCAGTTCCGGGATGTGCTGATTGCCCGGAATGCCGGCACGTTCACCATCCCGGAAAACACGATCCTGGTCTACGATGATATCCGTCGCCGGTACGATCGGCATGTTCTTCCGGCACTGACCATTGAGGTTGTCCGGGATCCAAATGCCCGCATCACCATTGCCCGGGACCACAACATCCGTCTGACGCCCATACGTGGTTCGGTCAAGTGGACCGCATCCACCCGGAGAGATCCCTGGCTGACATGGTGGTTCTGGTTTGCCGTGGTCCTCCCTGCTGGTGCCTTTGCTTACGGCTACCAGGCTTACCGCTACCAGAGCCGGCTCAACAATGACGTGACTTTTTCACGACGGGAGGGTGCGCTTGGGAAGGCAAATGAACTGCTTAAAGCCACAACCGGCATCACCGGTACCAAGGAGATTTACAGCATCATCCACAATGCCACCAGCAGCTATATAGCCGACCGGCTCGATCTGCCCAATGCCGGGCTTTCCATTGATGATCTGGCCACGGAGCTGAAGGGCAGGAACGTGCGCAGGCCGCTTGTCAGGCGGGTCAGAACCCTTCTGGATAAATGCGCCTCCATCCGCTATACGCCGGATCCATCTGCCCGGGACATGATGGCCGATCTCGCCGAGGCGCGGAAACTGATCTCAGAACTGGAAGCGGAGATATGAGGCAAAGCAGACCATATCGCGGCACATCCGGGCACCATCACCATCAGCATAAGCAGCATCAGAAACTGTCCCATGCCGGGCGAATTGTATTCATGTTGGTCCTTTTGGCCGTGTTCCAGCTGCTCCGGCTGCTTCCGGCGGTCCATGCACCCCACTCCGGTGTGGCACTCCTCCTGATTCCCGATGCCGCCATGGCCCAGTCCGCGGACGAGTCCCGTCCCCAGGCACTCTTCAACCGTGGCAATTACATGATGGAAGAGCAGAACTATGACGAGGCCGTGTCCATTTTCCGTCAGATAGAACAGAACGGGCATGCCTCCGGACCTCTTTTCTACAACATGGGCATCAGCTACCTGTACCTCGACTCGTTGGGACTGGCTTCCTACTACTTCCACAAGAGCAAGTCCTATCGCGAATCGGCCTCCCGCGCCCATGAGGGAATTGCCGCCACGGAACGGATGATGCGGACCCGTGGCACATTCATACCGCAACTTCCCTGGTATGCCTTCTACGACTGGTTCCTTTTCCGCATGAACCATCTGGCCTGGGTTGTGTGGGGTCTGGTGTTCATCAATATCGGTGTTCTTGTGATCCTGGCCGGATGGCTGTGGCGTCCCGACCGCCGGATTGCCATCGCCGGTATGGTCGTGACCGCTGTGGGGATCGTCCAGATTGTGGTCGTCATATCCTTAGCCGTATGGGCCGACGGATACCGGCAGGGGGTAGTGGTCCAGAACGGGATCCCCGTAACACCGGCGCCCGATCTTGTGGTGGATGAGGATCTCTCGCCCGATTTGGCTTATGAAGCGTATACTGTTACCTTAGACATACGCCTGAGCAGCCAGCACGAAGGCTGGGTGCATGTCAGGCTTCGCAACGGAATTTCAGGTTGGATACCGGATTCTGCTGTGCGCAAATTATGACGTCGAATTTCCTGAAAATTATTATTGCGGCATGCCAGTCATGCCTCAGACCTGAACATCCAAACCCATTGCGTCTATGAGCACTACATTAGAATATATTCAGAAACATCAGGATACATTCAAGGAAGAACTGTTCGATCTTCTGCGTATTCCCAGCATCAGCGCCGACCCGAAACACAAGCAGGACGTGCGGCATGCAGCAGAGTTTGTAGCCGGACAGCTTGAAAAGATCGGACTCAAGAATGTGAGCATTGAAGAAACCAACGGACATCCTATCGTGCTTGGCGAGCACCTGGAAGCCGGGCCTGACAAGCCCACGGTTCTGATTTACGGACATTATGACGTTCAGCCGCCGGATCCCCTGAATGAATGGAAAACGCCTCCATTCGAGCCGACTGTCCGTGACGGCAAGATCTATGCCCGTGGAGCCAGTGATGACAAGGGGCAGTCCTATACCCATATCAAGGCCATAGAATCCTTTCTGAAGACTGGCACCGAGCTGCCCGTCAATGTAAAATTCATCATTGAAGGCGAGGAAGAGATCGGTTCGCCGAATCTTGTACCTTTCCTGGCGGCCAACAAGGATCGGCTGGCATGCGACATGGTGCTGGTTTCCGATACGGCCATGTTCGCCAAGGACACCCCTTCCATCACCTACGGACTGCGCGGACTGATGTACCTGGAAGTGGAGGTGGTGGGGCCGAACCGCGATCTGCACTCCGGAGTCTACGGCGGCGGGGTCCAGAATCCGGTCAACGCCCTGTGCGAGATGATCGCGAAGCTCAAGGACGAAAAAGGAGTGATCCGGATTCCCGGCTTTTACGACAAGGTGCGTCCGCTTACAGAGGAGGAACGCGAGGCATATGCGGCACTTCCGTTCGACCAGGAGGCCTACAACAAGATCCTGGATATCGATGAGGAGTTCGGCGAAGAGGGTTATTCCACGCTGGAACGCGTCAGCGCACGTCCATCACTGGATGTCAATGGCATCTGGGGCGGTTATCAGGGAGAAGGGGCCAAGACCGTGCTGCCGGCCAGGGCATTTGCCAAGCTGAGTGCCCGCCTTGTGCCGGATCAGGAGCCGAAGGAGATTTACAAGCTGATCGAATCGTACCTTTTCGAGGTTGCACCTCCCGGTGTGCGCGTTACGGTGAAAGAACACCACGGCGGTTACCCTGTGCTGGTGGATCTGGGTTTTTATGGTCTCAAGGCAGCGGCAGCGGCTTTCCAGGAAGTATATGGCAAGGAAGTGCTTTTCAGCCGGGAAGGCGGATCCATCCCTATTGTGGCCGATTTTGCCAAGACGCTGAACGCCACCACCATACTCATGGGGCTGGGACTGAATTCCGACTCCATCCATTCACCTAACGAGCATTTTCACGTTAAGGATTTTGAGCGGGGAATGAAATCCTCAGCCAGGTTCTTCGAGCTGCTCGGCGACTACGTGGAGTAGGGGGTTAGCCGAGCTGGTCGTCCGGGTTGTACCGGAAACCGGCAAGTGATTCATCCACCACCTTGACCGGGTTGTTCTTGCCGTCAAGCAGAACGATCCTCGGTTTGTGATCCCGGGCTTCATCCTCGGTCATCCGGGCATAGGTAATGACGATAATGCGGTCGCCCACATTGGTCATACGCGCGGCCGGACCGTTCATGCAGACCTCTCTGTCGCCGCGGTTTCCGGGAATGGTGTAGGTTTCGAGACGGGAACCGTTGTTGATGTTGACCACCTGTACTTTTTCATAGATACGGATTCCTGCCATCTCCAGCAGCTCCGGATCAATGGTGATGCTCCCCTCGTAATACAGGTCGGCCTGCGTTACGGTCAGCGGGTGAAGTTTGGCTTTGAACATTTCAAGCATCATGGTTCTGCAAATATTTATAGGTAAAAAGTACGTTGTCGATCAATCTTGTTCTTCCCAATCGGGCTGCTACGGCAATCACATAACGCTTTCCCGGCTCAATGGCTTCGGCGGGCTGAAGGCTTGGCGTGGAAACCAGTGAAAAATACTCAACATGGAAACCATTTTCATCTAAACGGTTTATTTCTTTGGAAATTATGGCAGAATCCACGGCTGCCCAAGTCCCGTCGGTTTCTTCGGATGCCATTTCAGCATCCTTCGCTGACACAAAAGTGCCCTGGCACAGGTCCTCAACGTGCTGCCGGACACGCATCAACGCTTCGAACAACATCGGGGCTTTTTTTCGTTCTTCCGGGGACAGATAAACATTCCGGCTGCTCTGGGCCAGGCCGTCGGGCTCCCGCCGTGTCGTCCCCATCAGTATTTCGACCGGGATATCCTGCTCTATTGCCATCTGGCGGATCAGGAACCATTGCTGGATATCCTTCTGACCGAAGATGGCAACATCCGGCTGGACGATGTTGAAGAGTTTGTTCACGACCTGCAGCACACCTTCAAAGTGTCCCGGCCGAAAGGGACCGCAAAGGTGTTTGTTCATTTTGCTGATCCGGAACGAGATGAAGTGGTACGGCGCCTCACCGGCGGCGGTTCCATACATCTCTGTGAGCCCGGGAGCGAATACCAGCGAAACCCCCTCCTGCCGGCAGAGTTCCACATCACTGTTGAGCGTTCGCGGATACTGCTCATAATCCTCTCCCGGTCCGAACTGCGTCGGATTGACAAACACGGAGACAACCACCTGGTCGGCATGTTCGCTCACTTGGCGGATCAGTGCAAGATGTCCTTCGTGCAGGGCTCCCATCGTCGGCACCAGTGCCACGCGCTGCCCCTGCTTGCGCCAATCGGAAACGATTCGGCGCACTTCTTCTTTACTGTGTGCTAGTTTCAATAGTATTCCATGAATGGTACGGTTCCACGACAGGGAAACCGCCCCTTGTTACTGCAAAAATAACTGCTCTTACAAGGAGCGGTTGATGTCAAAATTTTCCAGGAGCTCTTTCACTCTCTGTACAAATGCGCCGCCCATGGCGCCGTCAATAATACGGTGGTCGTAACTCATGCTCAGATAGACCATGTGCCGGATGGCGATGGTGTCACTGCCGTCTATTTCCATCACAACAGGACGTTTCTGGATGATGCCTGTCCCGAAAATGGCGACCTGCGGCTGGTTGATGATAGGCGTTCCCATCAGATTGCCCACACTCCCGTAGTTGGTAAGTGTAAAGGTTCCGCCTACCAGATCGTCGGGAGACAGCTGCTTGCTGCGGGCTTTTCCGGCCAGTTCATGGGTTTTCCGGGCGATGCCCTGGAGGTTCATCTCGCCGGCATTCTTGATAACGGGCACCACCAGCCCGCCTGTTCCGGCTTCACCTAGCGCCACGGCAATGCCATAGTTGATGGACCGCTTCAGCAGGATCTGGTCACCGTCTACCGAGCTGTTAATCAAAGGAAACTCCCGTATGGCCTGGATGGTGGCTTCAACAAAGAAAGGAGTAAAGGTGAGCTTGAATCCGTTTTCCTTCTGGAACCTGTCCTTCTGCTTTTCACGGTACTGCACCAGCCGGGTAACGTCGGCCTCGCCGAAGGTGGTCACATGCGCCGAGGTCTGTTTGGACCGGATCATGTGCTCGGATATCACCTTGCGCATGCGATCCATTTTGATGATCTCCACATTCTGATCCGGCCACTTTGTCGACCTGTCAGGTGTGCTGATTTTCCGGGCATCCTCAGTTTGTCCGGGTTTCCGCAATTCCGCATCATCGCCGGATTCCTTCTGCGCCGGCTTTGATTTTCCGGACTTGACATACTCCAGCACGTCCTGCTTGGTGACCCTTCCCTGGTTTCCGCTGCCTTCAATGGATTCCAGCTCTTCCATGGACACCCCTTCCTCGCGTGCGATCGCACGTACCAGCGGTGAAAAGAAGCGGCCGTCAGAACCCTTGCGCTGCGGCGAAGTTTCAGTTTCAGCGGGCTCGGATTCTCCGGATTGTGCCTCTTCAGTTTCCGGACTTTTCTCCCGTCCGTTTCCCTGTGTGGATTCCCGTTGCTGCTCTTTCCTGTCTTTCAGCTCCTTCTCATCCGGATCATCGCTTTCCTCATCGGATGCAGCAACTTCATCCTGTTCCGCCACCGCTGAATCCTGTTCATCCGGGTCAGCACTCTCTTCCTGGCCGTCAGTGCTGCTTTCGGATTCATCCTCATCCGACTGTTCCTTTATCTCTTTCTCTTCGGAATCCGATTCGGCAGCCGCATCCGCAGCGGCATCGGGGTCCGTTTCCAGGATGGCAATGGGCTCACCCACTTCCACGGTTTCACCCTCTTCCACCAGGATTTCCACCAGAATACCGGCCTCTGGCGCAGGAACTTCCGAGTCCACCTTGTCCGTGGCAATTTCAAGCAGCGTTTCATCCTGCTCTACCTTGTCGCCGATTTTTTTGGCCCATTCGACAACCGTTCCTTCCATGATCGATTCGCCCATTTTGGGCATGGTTACTTCAATACGTGCCATCTTGGTAGTTTTCAGGTGGTTAAAGAGGGTTGGACATCCATTTTTTCAAGATAAAAAGCCTTGCATCAAAACAGGCATAAATTATTCAAAATCCGGCACTTTTTCATCATCCTGTACAACACTTCCCGTCCATGTCACGGGTTTCCCGCCTCCGGTCCGGTCGCCGCGGCAGCCAGTGCCTGGCCGATATCGCGCCAAATGTCATCGGGATGTTCGAGTCCGACCGACAGCCGGATCAGGTTTCCCGGTGTGGATGTGCCTTCGTATTCACTGGTTTTGCGGTGCTCCCAGGTTGTCTCCACTCCGCCGAGGCTGGTGGCCGGGATGATCAGGCGGGCGGATGATACCACGCGCAGCGCCGCGGCGTCATCTCCCTTAACCTGGAAGGAGATCATGGCTCCGGGCAGATCCATTTGCGAAGACGCCGTACTCCGGGCCGGATGGCTGTCCAGGCCGGGATAATGCACCTTTTCCACTGCGGGATGTGCCGCAAGCTTTTCGGCAATGAGCGCGGCTCCGGCGCACTGGCTGCGAATGCGGACGTACAGGGTCTTGAGACTTCTGAGCATCAGCCAGCAGTCGAACGGGGAGGGGACCGCACCGGCCTGACGCTGCAGCGACCTGAGCCGTTTGTGCAAGGGGTCCATGTCCGATCCGCCGCGCAGTACCAGAGCTCCGCCAAGCACATCGCTGTGTCCGCCCAGGTACTTGGTAGTCGAGTACAGCACCAGGTCGGCGCCGAGTTTCAGCGGGCGCTGCATGACCGGGGTGGACCATGTGTTATCCACCACCGAAATCCATCCACGATCAGAAGCAAGTTTGGCCAGTGACCTGATGTCGCTGATTCTCAGCATCGGGTTGGATGGCGTTTCGAGCCAGAGCATCCGGGTGCGGTCTCCGGCTGCCGCTGCTACCGCATCCGGGCTGGACATATCCACAAAATCAAAAGCAAGTCCCCAGCGAGCGTAGTGATCCCTGATCAGATTGCGCACGCCGTGGTACAGGTCATCGGGCAGCAGCACGTGGTCTCCGGGCTCCAGGATGTGGAATGCGGCCTGCACGGCCGCCATGCCGGAGGCAAATACCAGCGCCTGCGAACCGCCTTCCAGTGAAGCCAACGTCCTTTCGAGCTGTGCCCGATTGGGGTTGTCGAGCCGGGTGTAGCTCCAGTTTTCCTCCGAGAGCCCCTGATCGGAGTGACGGAATACGGTGGACGGATCCCACGATGCTGCGAGCGGTTCGCCCGGCGTACCGGGGTGCCAGCCATCGTGCAGCGCACGTGTCTCGGGATGCCGCTCTCCGGACAGATTACTGCCCTGAACCCCCATCTGATCGTCCCCGGGATTGTCCTGATTAGTTCCGTTTGGATCGTCTTTCGAAGTTCCTTCCGGATTGCTGTTGCTTTGTGACTTCGTGCTGCTCATATTATGTGATTCGTGGCGCGTTTCAGTGTAACAGGCGCAAGGGCCAATTCATTCATTGGACACGGATTGCGGATACACATGAGTCGGGGGTATCCGGTTGCCGGACATGCAGGGGCCGGTCCGTGCCTCACCGTATCATCGATGCCCGATAAAATAGCGATTCCGTTTGCTTTTTTGCACGGGCGGTCGTTTTTTCTGTTGAATCCATTTCACCAATCCCACTAATCCTATGCTAAATTATATTTGGGCCGGACTGATTATCATCAGTCTCGTCTTTGCCGTGAGCCAGGATGTCATGGATCTGGTTCAAGACCCCTACCAGAACGGCAAGGAGCACACTATTGAAGTTATATTCCCGGAAAACGGGGATCCGGACAAACGGCAGACGGTCCGTTTCCGGATACAGGGACATGAGGGGACGTTTGAAGCGGCATGGCGTCCCTACGAGGACAATCCTGAAATGATCATCCAGGTGGATGAAGAGATGCCCGAGCTCTGGCTCAGCATTGCGCAGGATCAGGACGCATCCAACAAGGAGGAACTGCTGGCGGAGGTCGTTGGATTTGACCGGTCGGCCAGGCAGGCGTCCATCGTCCTTCCCAAAGTCTATTACGTCAAGCTCAACGCCATTGCCACGGCCGCGTTCAACATGGCCGAGTTTGCCGTCACGCTGGCGATCGGGCTGGTGGGCATCATGGCCTTGTGGCTGGGGCTCATGAAGATAGCTGAGAAAAGCGGACTCATGTACCTGCTGGTGAAAGCCGTGCAGCCATTCATGCGTTTCCTGTTCCCCAACGTACCCAAAGGGCACGCCGCGCATGGTGTCATCAGCCTCAACCTGGCGGCCAACATGCTGGGCCTGGGCAATGCGGCCACTCCGCTTGGCATCAAGGCAATGGAGGAGCTGCAGAAGCTGAATCCCAGCAAGGACAAGGCCACCAACGCCCAGTGCATGCTGCTCACCGTGAACACGGCCAGCATCCAGCTGCTGCCTCCCGCAACCCTGGTCGCCCTGATCGGCACCGGCGTGAATGAGCTGATGATCAGCATTCTGATCGTGACGTTCATCTCCCTTATGGTCGGCATTACCGCTGCCAAGATCTACGAGCGGTTCCACCCTGAAGATGACCATGACGAAAATATTCCCGATGACCAAAAAATTGAGGCCTGATCCATGAGAACCATTGCTGCATTCATACTTCCGCTCATAATCGTCCTCATACCGCTTTACGGTATTCTAAAAAAAGTCGCGGTTTACGAGGTCTTCGTTGATGGCGCCAAAGAGGGTTTCACGATTGCCGTCCGCATCATCCCCTATCTGGTGGCCATTCTGTTTGCCATCGGCATGTTCCGGGAAAGCGGCGCCATGGAGTTCTTCATGATGGCGCTGGCGCCGGTACTGGGGTTTCTCGGGTTCCCGGTGGAATTGGTACCGATGGCCATCTTCCGGCCTCTGACCGGTAGCGGTTCGGTTGGAGTTCTGGCCGAAATGATCGCCACTTACGGCGAGGATTCGCTGATCGTTAAAATGGCCGGCACCATGTTCGGCTCCACTGAAACCACCTTTTATGTGATTGCCGTGTACTTTGGCGCCATAGGCATACGCCGGGTCAAGTACGCTGTGCAGACCGGTCTGATCGCCGACCTTGCAGGCATAATCGCTTCCGTGATCGTAGTACGTATCCTTTTTGGATGAGGGGGTTGCCGGCTCAGTAACTGAGGCCGCGTCCAACCGGATAGTCACTTCCGAGCGAAACGGGAAGCTTACCGCCCGGTTGTTCACCGAAAAGCATGTCCACGACCGCCTCCCACACCACCGGAGTCGGCGTGGCACCGGGCCAACGGTCCAGGGAGTAGGTGGCAACGTAGGCCGGCACCATGGGAATCGACTGCAGGTCGTAGGGCAGTCCCAGCGCCACCACGGCCATGGGCTTGCCCATGATGGCCAGAGCCTCGGCCAGCCGGGCCTGTCCCTCGGGAAGCTCGCTGGATGAGTAGGTGAAAAGCAGGATGCGGTCGGCGTCTTCGGCCATGCGGATCGCCTCAACAATGGCTTCCGGAGTGGGATTGTAGTCGGCAGGTCCGTCGCCGAAATCCCACATGACCACTTCTCCGCCGGCCGCCTGCCGAACCAGATCGGCCAGTTCCCGGGTGTAGGCAACTCCGGCAACCAGCGTGGTCAGCTCTTCGTCGCGGTCGAACGGAAGCATTTCCCGGTTGCGGACAAGGGTGATCGACCTGGCGGCTATGTCGCGGGCGATACGGCGGTGTTCCGGATCGGTGGTCACCTCAAGTGCTCGCGCCGGATCGGGAGAGGAAAAACCGTGATGGAGGCCGTATTTGTGCTTAATCCGAAGGATGCGAAGCACCGATTCATTCAGGCGCTCTTCGCTGATCTCACCGTCACGCAATGCCTGGTTCAGCGCTTCAAAGGTTTCCGCCTGTTGCCGTGGCGTTCCCGTGGCCATGATAATGTCGGCACCAGCCCGGACGGCCATAACGGCAGCTTCCCCGGCGCCCCAGTGGCTGTCAATGGCCTCCATGCTCATGGCATCGGTGACAATGATGCCCTCGAATCCCATCTCCTCGCGCAGCAGGCCGGTAAGTGCATGATGGGAAAGTGTGGCGGGGACCGTCGGGTCAATTGCTTCAATGATCACGTGCGCAGACATCACCGCATCGGCGCCGGCATCAAAAGCCGCCTGGAACGGAGGCAGATGGATCTCGCGCAATGTCTCCAGGTCATAGGAAACCGTGGACAAGTCGTAGTGAGAGTCGAAGTCCGTGTCGCCATGCCCAGGAAAATGTTTCGGTGTGGCAAGCACTCCATGCTCCTGGCTGCCCCGGATCAACGCACTGCTCATTTCCGATACAACGGTAAAACGTTCACCGAAAGACCGTACGCCTATCACCGGATTCCTGGGGTTCACGTTGACGTCGGCCACGGGGGAGTAACTCCAGTTGAAACCGGTAGCCAGCGCTTCCAGGGCGGTAATGCGTCCCTGCTCATACGCGGCTTCAGTATCCCCGGTGGCAGCAATGCCCATCTGGCGCGGAAAGACGGTTGCCTCTTCCGGAATGCGTTGGGCCACACCGTACTCCAGGTCGGCTGATATGAACAGTGGAACACCCGCATTGCTCTCCATGGACCACTCCTGAAGCTGCTTGTTGAACCGCGCCATGGTTTCCGAACGGCCCCAGTTGTAAATGATGACCGACCCGGCGTGAAATTCGGTGATCATCCGGCGCATGTGTTCGAGCTGCTGCCGGGTGGGCGGACCGTAAGCATCCTCCGGAAATGGGAAACCGGATTCCCAAGTCGTGGTGGCCATCACAAGCTGGCCGATTTTCTGCTCGTCAGTCATTGTAGCGAGCACATTTTCGGCCCATACACCGGAATCAAGCATACCGGGGTCCGGCATGGATTCGTTGCGGTCGCATCCGGAATTGGAAATGAAAGCGGTCATGGCAAGCAGAATTAGGAATGAGAGTCGATTTTGTATGTACTTTTGGATGTACATGGCTGTCCCCGGGTTAATTGGCAGGTTGCTGGTTTTCGGGGAGTGCGCCCCCCGGAATTGGAAAAGAGCAGAAAAAGGATGCCGCGCTCAGTTGCCGGACCTGACGGCCCTGATTCTCTGAAGCACCGGCGGATGGGAATAATTGAGAAAAACGTGAAAGGGATGGGGTGTGAGGTTGGATAGATTGTCGGCCGAGAGTTTTTTCAGCACGGACACCATGCTTTCCGGATCATCCGTGGAATCAGCCGCAAACCGATCGGCTTCAAACTCGTGTTTGCGCGACACTATCTGCATGATGACCGAAAGCACCATCTCAACGGGAGAATACAGCAGCCCGAAGAACACCAGGCCTGCATAGACGGAAATTTCCTCCATTAAAAAGGCCTCGTGAAGACCGGGGACACGAATAAAGAGCGAAAGCAGGAAAAGCATAATCCCGGTGTGAAGCAGGCTGATGACCATGCTTTTCAGGATGTGCTTTTTCTTGTAGTGGCCGACTTCGTGGGCCAGCACTGCCACCAGCTCCGGGACCGTGTGGTTTTCGATCAGCGTGTCGAACAGGGCGATGCGCTTGTTGCGGCCGAATCCGGTGAAGAAGGCGTTCGATTTGCTTGAGCGGCGCGACCCGTCAATTTTGTAGATTCCTTGCAGCGGAAACGAGACTTTTTCGGCATAGTCGAGAATGGACTGCCTGAGCTCGCTGTCTTCCAGCGGTGTGAACTTGTTGAAGAGCGGCATGATCCAGGTGGGGGCGATGAACTGGACGAAGAGGGTAAAGAGCACAACCACAATCCACGCATACATCCAGGCAACCGCTCCGAAATACTCGAAAATACCGATCACACCGGCCAGTAGCGGTCCGCCCAGCAGCACGGTCAGCATGATACCCTTCAGCCGGTCGGTGATGAATGTGACGGGGGTTGTCTTGTTGAAACCGAACCGCTCCTCAATGGCAAAGGTGGAGTAGATGGAAAAAGGAAGCGACAGGATCGTCTGGGCCAGTATCAGGATTCCGACATACAGCAGCCCCGTTGTGATGGTCCCGTATCCGAAATCCCGCACAAACTGATCCACCCAGTTGAATCCGCCTGCGAACCAGAAGACCAGCAGCACAAGAAGGCTGAAGGTGGATGTCAGGAGCCCGAACCGGGTTCGCACACGCGTATAGCTCTGGGCCTTGCGGTACTTCTCCTCGTCATAAACATCCCGGAACTCCTCTGGCAAACGGTTGTTCAGCGCCCTCAGATTCAGCAGGTCGGAGACAAGGTTCAGAAGATAGTTGGCGGCAATTGCCAGCAGAATGACAACAACGTAGATATTCATGGCGCCGCACTCATGTATCAGCTTCCTCCGAAGATTCCCTTCACTTTCGACCAGATACCCTTCTTCTTCTCCACGGCCTTGTTCACCCGCTCCATGTCGGGCGAGGTGATGTTCTGGAAGAGCTCCTTGCGTTTGGACTGTTTTTGGGTGGGTTCTTTGGGGGAGGTTTCGGATGGATGTGCAGGTGATTCCTTGCCGCGATCCCGTCCACCACCGCGACGCTGCCCTTTGCGCTGGCCGGATTTGGCGCTGCGTGCATCGTCACCGGGACCGGCCTGATCATCCCGTTTCTGCTGGGGCTTTCTTCTGCCCCGGCCGCGTCCGCGTCCGGCAGCGGGTTTATCATCCCGGGGGCCGGCCTGTTTGCCCGACTCCTCTTTTTTGCCGGGTCCCCTGGCCTCGGTCTGCTTGTCATCGCTTTTTGCGGGTTTTGCGGGCTGTGGCGCATCGTCATCCGGTGCGTCCTTGCCTTTCCTGCCGGCTGATGACTTTTGGTCATCCTGGCCCGGATCCTGCCTTTTACCGGTACGGCGACTTCCACCCGGACGTTTTCTTCCGCGGCGGCGCTTCGGACGATCTTCAGAATCATCCTGACCCGCTTCCGGCTTGACAGCGGCCGGTTTGGCGGCATCCGGCTTTTCAGCATCTTTCTGTTCCTTGCTGTTCTTTGCCGGCGGCTTCTGTGCCCTGGTTCTCTCGGGTCTTTCCCGCCTGCCCCGGTCATCTTTTTTCCCGTCACTGCGCAAATCCGGCACTTCCAGCTTGGAAATTTTGGATTTCATGGCGCGAATGATGTTTTCCATATAGCGGCGATCCTGTCCCGATACCAGGGTGATGGCATCGCCCTTGGCTTCGGCGCGGGCCGTGCGTCCGATGCGGTGGACATAGTCCTCTACGTCATGAGGCACGCTGAAGTTGATGATGTGGGAGATGCCTTCCACGTCGATACCACGCGACATGACGTCGGTGGCAACGATGATGCGAAATTCTCCTTTGCGGAAGCTCTCCAGCGCCCTCTCCCTTTCAGCCTGGGTGCGGTCGCCGTGAATACTGGTCACGTCGGCTCCCTTTTTCTTCAGTTCACGGCTCAGCTTGTCAACCGCGCGTTTCGTGGACATGAAGATGATGGCCGAATTCCACTGCTCTTTTTCAAAAAGGTGAAGTACGAGAGGCAGTTTGTCCTGCTCCTCGACGTAATACATGCCTTGCGTCACGCCTTCGGCGGCCATGTTCGGAGGGGCCATATTCACCCGTTCCGGGTTGTTCATCATCTTTCTGGCCAGTTGTTCGATTTTCGGCGGGATGGTAGCCGAAAATAGCAGCGTCTGACGCTCTTTGGGCAGTTTGCTGACAATCTGTGTGATGTCCGGGATGAAGCCCATATCCAGCATTCGGTCGGCTTCGTCGAGTATCAGGAAATCAAGATTGCTGAAGTCGATATCATGTATCCTGATATGATCGAGCAATCTGCCCGGCGTGGCAACGATGATATTCGTACCGCGGTTGAGTGCTTTTTCCTGGCGCGACCAGTCGTCGCCGCCATAAACTTTCGCTGTTGTAAGACCGGTATGGTAGCCGATCGCGAAGAAGGCCTCGTCGACCTGACTGGCAAGCTCGCGGGTGGGTGTAATCACCAGTGCGCGGATGCCTTCCTGCTTGTTCTTTTTCTTTTCAAGAAGATTGTGCAGGATCGGAATGGCAAACGCCGCTGTCTTGCCGGTGCCTGTCTGTGCGGAGGCCAGAACATCCCGGCCATCCATAATCAGTGGTACACATGCTTCCTGGATCGGGGTGGGCTTTTCAAAGCCCATGTCCAGCAATCCGTCTAGTACCTCGCTCTGGAGGTTGAATCTTTCAAATGACAAAATAATATACTGTTTTAAATAGAGGCTTACTTCTATGAAATAAGCGATTCATGCTATCTTTTCAATATACACAAAATAGCGGTTAATCGTAAGTGGTCGGGGAAGATGGCGGACGAACCAGTTCTTCCGATATGGTTATGCGGTGTCCGCGATAGCGAAGCAGCGCCAGGGTAAGAAGCATGAGCAGCAGTACTCCGGTGACGCCAAGTATGCCTCCTTCCGGGCCAAACCGTCCGCCTGTCCACATTTCGGGTCCTGTCACCTCAAACTGCAGCACCGATTGACGGAAACGGATTCCGCTGACTGGCAGGCCATAAAATGCGCCCTGGATGACATTCCATGCAAAATGCAGGCCTACAGAGAGGCCCAGCTGGCCGGTTACCACAAAAGGCAGTGCCAGCATGGCTCCCGCAAGAATAATGACAATAATTCCGAGCAAAGTGATATTCGGATTTCCAATATGCAAAAAACCAAAGGCAAGTGACGAAATAACGATGGCGATGAGGCCGGCGAGATTCCGGTTTGTTCCGTTATAAAAACCCTCCGTTAGGTTCCGCAGCTGATATCCACGGGACCACAGCTCCTCATAAAAGCCAACTGCAGCCATGGTCAGGACATATCCGCCCAGTACTGCAACGAAATTTCGTTGCGAGGCGCGGTTCCAGCCGAATCCCGTGAATTCGATCCACCCCATGACCCACTGGACAAGTACAATGAGCGACATTACCAGGGTTGCCAGGAGGAAACCGATCAGGCAGTCGCGCCACCAGCGGGAATCCATCCGCAATCCGAAATCCCGCATCGGGCGTTTGTCGAAGGCGATACCTGCCAGCCATACGGCAAGGGTGACCGCCGCGCCAAAGGCGATAATCTGCAGGTTTTGTCCGCCGAATTGCGAAACAGCAAGAGAAAGCGGGATATAGATCAGCACGGTCAGCACCAGCTGCATGAGCAGCCGCCATCCGGCTCGGATCCGTCCGTCCTGTGAAACGAAAATGGGTTGAAACGTTGTCATTAAGTAACCAGTCAATAAAAAAAAATGTATCTTGCCGGTCTGATAATACCGGATTCCGCTGTAAAATCAGCGCAATTGGAACATTTTATTCAGTTACAAAAATCAACTATGTGCGGAAGATACACGCTTTATTCGGATAAAAAAGCCATTGAAGACCAATTCGGGGCAGTGATTGCCGACGAGGAGCTGATACGGCCCGATTATAATGTGGCCCCTGGCACGGTACGCCCTGTCGTACTCACCAAAGGCACCCATGACCGTGCGATAGGCGCACTGAAATGGGGTCTGGTGCCGCCATTTGTGAAAGACCTGTCCGACTGGAAACCGCTGATCAATGCCCGCAGCGAGACCGTGAATGAAAAACCATCTTTCCGCAAGGCCTTCCAGCGCAAGCGTTGCATAGTTCCGGCCAATGGGTTCTACGAGTGGAAAGACTTTGGGGAGGGGAGGAAAATCCCTTTCTACATCCGCCTTCTGGATCAGGATCTGTTCGGCATGGCGGGCATTTACGAGACGCGCAAGGACGGAGATGGAAACGAACTGCACACTTTTGCCATTTTGACGACGACTGCCAATGCCCTCATGCAGCCGTTGCATGATCGCATGCCGGTAATCCTGCGCAGGGATGATTACAACGTCTGGCTGAATCCCGTTCAGCCCAGGCCGGAGATGCTGCAATCGCTGCTCACACCCTATCCAACCGAAAACATGTCCACTTTCAAGGTGAGCACGGAGGTGAATAATGCGCGCAACAATGGTCCGGAAATGATCAATCCCAAATTGAAATAGGGCAAAACAGGGCTGTCTGCCTAGTCTTCAGGGATCGGCTCGGGACTCTGGTCCTGAGGAGGAAGAGCCGGGGGTGTTTCAGCCGGTACGCCGAAGTCTTGTTCGGTCTGAACCGGAACGGCCCTGTCCTGGATGGCGCTTTGCGTCACGGCTTCCTGGTCGATGAAGAAGTTTGCCAGCACACACAGGGTGAGGAAGAGGGTTGCCAGAACGGTGGTCGCTTTGGAGAGGAAATCTGCGGTTCTCCGGGCGCCCATCATGTTGCCGCCTCCACCGATTCCGCCGCCGCCGGCGATACCGCCGGAAAGACCTTGTCCCTGCCCGCTCTGGAGCAGTACCACGATGACCATCAGAAACGCGATGATCGTAATAAGAATGATAGTCAGTGTATAAAGCATGATATTGTAGCTACTTTTGTCGGGATAAGATTTGTAAATTACCGAATTATCGTATCATTTCAAACTTCCTCATGTGTAAAATTAACGGCCGCGCCGCACTGAAATTATGATGCAGCAGGATGTCCATATGGTTGACCGGTTCACCCGCTCCATTGCCGAGATGGCGGATCTGGGACACGGGTTTACACAGAACCTGATCTTCACTGTAATCCTGATTTTCGCCTTCTGGCTGATCCGGACGGTCATCATGCGCATTGTCTACCGCCGGACCGAAGATCCCGAACTGCATTACAAGTGGCGGAAATACCTCACGCGGATCCTCTTTTTCATTGCCATTCTGATCCTGGGCCGCACCTGGTTCGAGGGTTTTCAGAGCCTGGCCACATTCCTGGGCCTGGTTTCCGTGGCGCTTGTGATAGCCCTGAAGGAATCGGTGGCCGACCTGGCCGGATGGCTCTTCCTTATGTGGCGCAAGCCGTTCGAGCTGGGAGACCGGATCGAGATCGCCGGGGTCCAGGGGGATGTGATCGACCTGCGCATTTTCAAGTTCACCGTGATGGAGATCGGCAACTGGGTGGATGCGGACCAGAGCACCGGACGGGTGATCCACATTCCCAACCACAAGGTCTTCACGGAAAACATCGGCAACTACACCGCCGATTTCCAGTTCATCTGGAACGAAATTCCGGTGCGAATCAGTCTGGAAAGCAACTGGAAGAAGGCCAAGAAAATGCTGCAGGAAATCGCCGACCGGCATTCGGCCAACATATCGGAACAGGCCAAGGAGCAGCTGCGAAGCGCCGCACGTTCCTATCTGATCACCTACCGCATACTCACCCCCACGGTGTACACCTACGTGAAGGATTTCGGCATTGTGCTCACCATCCGCTATCTCACCAATCCGCGCACCCGCCGCGGCACCGAACAGCAGATCTGGGAGGAGGTGCTCACCGAATTTGCGACTCACAAGGATATATCCTTCGCCTACCCGACCATCCGTTACTATGACCGCACCCGCGAGGGTTATACCGGATGGGGAATGCCCGATGACGGCGGAGGCCCGAAGGGTGTGCCGCCGTCGCCTGGTGACACTCCGCCGCACCTGTCCTGACACAGCCGGCGATACCGATACAATTATAACAAAGCTCCCGAGACTAACCGGTCCATGTCATCATCCCGGCAAACTGATATACCCGACCTTCCCGTTGCCTTTGTCCGGCGGATCCGGGAGCAGTTTCCGGACGAGCACCCGGATTTTACATCGGCCCTGAACCATCCTCCCCGCACCTCCATCCGGTTGAACCCGCACAAATGGGGGCGGATCCACAGCCGGCCGGACCCGCCCGGAGACCCTGTCCCGTGGTCCCTGCACGGCCGGTTTCTGCAGGAACGCCCCTCCTTCACCCATGATCCGCTGTTCCATGCCGGCAGCTACTACGTCCAGGAGGCCAGCTCCATGTTCCTGGAGCGTGTACTGGCCGGACCACAATCCGTCTTTCAGGAGGGCCATTCAGATTCGGGGCCGGAGTCTTCTTCTGCGGGGATGGCGGGAATGCCTGCCCTTTCATCCCGCAAACCCCATGCCATACTGGATGCCTGCGCCGCGCCGGGTGGCAAGACTACGCTTCTGGCCGCCCTTTTTCCCGAATCCCTGGTCGTTGCCAACGAGGTAATCCGTTCCCGCGTGCCTCCCCTGCTGGAAAACAACATAAAATGGGGAACCGGCAATATCGTTGTGACGCAGAACGACCCTTCGCATTTCAACCGTCTGCCCGGCTTTTTTGACCTGATCCTGACCGACGCCCCGTGCTCGGGTGAGGGGCTGTTCCGGAAGGATCCATCGGCGCGGCGCGAATGGACTCCCGAAAATGCCCGGCACTGCGCACTTCGCCAGAGATCCATCCTGACCGGACTCTGGCCTGCGCTGCGTCCGGGCGGACTGCTGATCTATACCACCTGCACGTTCAATCCTGAGGAGAACGAACGCAATGTGGCCTGGCTGCTGGAGCAGACCGGCGGGGAATCTGTCCGGGTGGATGCGGGTGCCGTCCCCGATCATCCGCAGTTGCCGGCCATACGGGAAGTGCCATACGGACCGGTTACCGGATACTACTTTTATCCGCACCACTCTCAGGGCGAGGGGTTCTTCCTCAGTGTGATCCGGAAACCGGAGTTCATGACGCATTATTTCGATAAAAGCGGGGATAAAGAATCAATTACAATGGATTCGTCCATGTATTTTGACGCGACATCAAAGCCAGGCAGAATCACTCATGAAGCACACTCCAGCACCCCGGCCTCGTATGGAAAAAAACGATCCGGTCGCACATCTTCCGGGCACAAACGCACCGCCGCACCCGAGCTGACAACACCCGACACATCCATCCTCTCACAAACCGGCAGTTGGTTCACCGGCGACACGTTCGAATCGTACCAGTTCGGAGACCGCCTCTTCCGCATTCGCTCCGCCCATCTGCCCCTGTTGCGGCAGCTCACCTCCGCGCTTTCGGTACGCCACGCCGGTACGGAAGCGGGGCGCGTCATCCGGGACGAGGTCCTCCCAGCCGTTGCCGCCGCCTTCGACATCCATCTTAACCATGCGGCCTTCCCGGTCATGGATTTCACACATGATGAGGCGCTGTCATTTCTTCGCAGGGAGAACATTCCTGTACCGCCGGACACTCCCGTCGGGTGGAATCTGGTTGTCCATAACGGGCTTGCGCTGGGCTGGACCAAAAACATCGGCCGCCGCATGAACAACTACTATCCGGCGGAATGGCGTATCCGCAAGTAATTGCTTATTTTTGGGCCTTTCTTTTTTTAGACTTTTCCACCCGGACAAACGTTTCCAGCAGCAACCGGTTTTACACAATCATCATCTGCAACATCCATGCAAACGCGCCTTCCCCGCATCTATGTCGATACACTCGGCTGTTCCAAGAACCAGGTTGATTCCGAGGTTTTCATCGCCCAGGCCCGGGCCAACGAGTTTGAAGTGGTTACGGACCTGGACCATGCCAACGTGCTTGTGATCAACACCTGCGGCTTCATCGAGGATGCCAAGCAGGAGTCGATAGATCACATCCTGGAAGGGGTTGAGCTGAAAAAGCAGGGCAAAATAGAGCGGCTGCTGGTAATGGGATGTTTGTCGGACCGCTATCTTGTCGACCTGCGGGCGGACATCCCCGAAGTCGACAAGTATTTCGGAAGCAGCCACACCTCGCTGCCGGAGGTGCTCAGGGAGCTTGGTGGACGCTACCGCAAGGAGCTCATCGGTGAGCGGATGCTGACCAATCCTTCGCATTACGCCTATCTGAAGATATCCGAGGGATGCGATCAAAAGTGCTCTTTCTGTGCGATTCCGATCATGCGGGGCGGACATGTCTCGCGTCCAACCGACGAGTTGCTCATCGAGGCCACAAAACTGAGGGCCAAGGGAGTACGCGAACTGGTACTGATCGGTCAGGATCTGACCTGGTACGGATTGGACCTGTACGGTAAACGCACGCTGGCCGACCTGCTCAGGCGTCTTTCGGATGTCGGTTTCGAATGGATCCGGCTTCAGTATGC
>SKNT01000101.1 GCA_007120385.1 Balneolales bacterium | reverse complement strand
TTTTTGCGGACTGGGTTGAACGTGAACACGGTCGATTGCCGGCATCGCTGGGGTATTCGTTGCTGGTTTTGGCCCTGGTCATCATCATTGCTTTGCCGGCAAGCGGGGGGTGGCTGCTGCTGCGACATGTTGATCGCCCGATATGTGCACACTATCCACGTCTGCCCTGGCATCGGATCGTGGAACCCGATTGTCAACTGTCGCCGTTCCGCGTAGACCCATGTTGTCATCCGCTGCCGTTCCACGCGGACCGGCACAGGCCATAGCAGTAGTCGCGGCCAGAATGAACTACAAGAGGTTTTTCAGCAAAGAAGCATGAGAGTAATTCATCAGTCAGCCATTATGTGTCCCATAGAGTCGATATCGACCAGATTTCCCTCCGCATCACGGAACTCCCAATCGTCCTCGATCCGCCTGTAGGTGTACGCCAGCTCCATTCCTGCATAAAGCGAACCCTCCATTTTGCCGCCGCTGATATTCTCGTGCCAGGTCACGTCCCATTTCGGGGAATAGACTGTCAGGTATTCGGGATATACGCCAGTCTCGGCAAACTCCATCATCCCGCCCAGTTGGAATGTCACCTCAACGGTATCTCTTGCTTTTTTCATGGGTTTTAACCCTCAATGGTTGGACTCTGATTGCCACAAATGATGTGATGCTTCCATTGGGAACAAGATAAATGTCCGGACACCTAAAAAAAAACAGGAGAACCGGATCATCCATCATCCGGAACGGTTACACGATTCAAAGCCCGTTTCTTCTGGATTTTGTACCTTGCGGGATGGCGTCACTGCAAGCCGTGTGATCCGTGACGTGTTTCAGCCGGAATCATTGCCGGGACGTGCACGCGCAGCGAAACTGCGGCCGTATTCATCCACCCATTCAAAAATCATGCTGATGACCAGAGTTATCGCCCTTATCCTTACAGCCCTGCTGCTGTTATCCTGCAACAATGCCGGCGATACAGGGGCTGCACCAGAACCGGATGCGCATGCCGGAACTGAATCCGATACGGTTCCGGAGCCACTTTCCGATCCCCAGGAGCCGGGCCTGTCGGAATATGAGGCGGCCGTGGAAGCTGCCCGTGCGCAGGAGCAGTTTTTTCAGCGGCTGGCAAAACAATGCGGAAATGCCTATCCCGGCGGACTCACAATGGAGCCCGAGGGTGATGAGATGCTGACCGGAACGGAACTGCTCATCGCCCATTTCCGCGAATGCGACGATCATCAGGTGCGAATCCCGTTTCATATCGAGCTGGAGGATGAACTGGACTGGGACCGGTCGCGGACCTGGATTTTCACCCGGCACGATGACCGGCTCGAGCTGCGCCACGACCACCGGAAACGGGATGGCAGCGATGACGAGGTCACCATGTACGGGGGCTTTTCGGTGGGAGCAGGGACCGCCATGCGCCAGGAGTTCCAATCGGTGGCTCGCACGGAGGAATCCGGCTATTTCCGCGGATGGCGCATCGAAATTGTGCCTGGCGAGCGATATACGTACGGCACCATCCGCGACACCAGCTGGAGCTGGCGAGTGGATTTTGACCTCACCGAACCGCTGGAAACGCTGCCTCCGGCACCGTGGGGACACGAATGACCGTCCGCCGGACGTTTTATGAAAATTGAAGTCTGGATTCACCTGATTTCAGAATTGCAAACAGACAACATTAAACGAACATGACAGCCTCCGGGTGATGCAATTAAGCAGGATGACATCCTGTCATGTGAGTTCATACGGTCCCAAAGAATCTAAATTAGTCTAACCAGATGCTATCGTTCAACCGGCAAACCTTGCTCACGCTGTTCTTATTTACGGCCCTGGTCATTGGAGGGGGCATGAACATGACCAATTCAACCGATCAGGATGACATGAAAGATGTTACTTTTTTCTATGCATATGGTTACCAGGAGGGGGATGAGTGGGTGATACCCCTGAAAGTGTATGTGAGTGATCCGCGGCCCATACAGGAGCGGGCTGTCACTGCATTCATCCGGAGCCGGTTTGATCTTGACGATGACGAGACGGAGATCTTCCGAAGCCGGATCAGCGCTTTCATCGCCGACAGCGAATCAAGGGAGAGGGTCGTTTTCGTGTTTGACAATGATCCCGATCAGGAGGAATTCCGGATTCTCGGGGAGGATGGGGTTCCGCTCCACACAAGCCTTAACGGAATCAAGAATGGCACAATCCGTCTGAGCCGGGAAAGGGCAGATGAGCTTCTGAGGCACCAGGGTTCCACAGATGGCTGGCTCACGCTTCGGGCCGTTTCAGATGAGCATGAAGGCACAGGACGCATCCGGCTGATCGGCCCATACGGTTTGTCGGTTATATCGGACATCGACGATACCATCAAGACCACCGAGATGCCGGCGGGCATTCGTATCGTGCTGCGAAACACTTTCTTCAAACCCTACCAGGCCTCGCCAGGCATGGCGGAAATGTACCAGCGCTGGGGCGATGCCGCTTTCCATTATGTCTCCGGCACGCCACGGCAGTTTTTCAATCCGCTGACGGAATTTTTCTTCTATCAGGGAGAGGGTTTTCCGCCGGGGACACTGCACATGAAGGATGTCCAGAAGAACTTCCTGAGCATGGAGACATGGCGTAACATGAGTGACATCATCATCAACGATGATTACACCTATCAGCAGAAAAGCGGCCAGATCGCAGAGATACTGGAGACGTTTCCGGACCGCCGCTTCATTCTTGTGGGCGATTCCGGTGAAAGGGATCCGGAAATATACCGTGAAATGATGCGGCGTTTCACCGAGCAGATTGAAAAGGTTTATATCCGGGATGTGATCAATGACCGCGAACTGAATCCCGGCCGGCTGGAAGGCATGGAAATCATTCCTGCCCGAACTGTGCTTCCCGGGGTATCCCAGTTTTGAAGCTTGCCGGTCAGGTCCGCCGGTAACTCGTGAAAAAAGTAGCCCGGACCTCCTGTGAAGCCCGGACTATTTTTGTTATCAAGGTTTGGGACAGGAGTGGCCAGAATGGTTTCGCCCCGCCCATACACATGTGCCTGCCGCCGGGTTGCGGACAGGGTGACGGGCACTTTTTATTTACGCACAAACAGGAACTCCATACCTGCCTGAAAAAGCGTGAAGCTGCGATACTCCCCCTCATCATCAGAGTGGAATTCTATGGCCAGGCCGGCCGGGTCGAACCGGAACCGGGTTTCACTGGCGGCTTCCATTGGAAACGCACCCTGGCCCGTTGCCTGGGCCATCAGGCGTCCGCCATCCTCCCAGAAGCGAATTTCCAGCGGTATCTGACCGGATGCGTAGGTGCCGGCCAGCGACTGCATATGCTCCGGGGATAGGTCTGCGGTGCCAAAATCGGGCAGTTCGACCGGCTTGCCGTGCCATGCATCCAGCAGGGCGACAAGCAGGCTGTTGTTGGACCATGAAATAGCGTTGGCCGCAATGGCCACGTACAGATTGTCATCGGGATACATGGCCAGGTTGGACTGGAATCCGTCGATGCCGCCGGTGTGTCCGAATCCCGTCTTGCTGTGGTAGGGATAGGAAATAAGACCCATCCCGTAGCTGCTGCGCAGATGCGTCATTTTTTCCAGACTGGCGGGTTTGAGAAGTTCGCCGTTGAATAGCGCGTGTCCGAACCGGACCATGTCCGTCGGTGTAGAGACCAGCGCACCGGCGCCGTGGGGGATGCTCATGTCGGTCTCTGGGAGCTTTTCCCATCCATCCGAAAAGCTGTAGGAGTAGGACTCGTTGCGATCGGTGGATATTTTTTTGGCGTAGTACGTATCCTCAAGACCCAGCGGGCCGGTGATGCGGGTCTGCAGAGCCTCCTGGTAGCTCATGCCGGTCACATCCTCAATAATGTATCCCAGCAGCACATAGTTCGTGTTGCTGTACTCCGTGCGCGAGTCCGGTTCCGGTGGTATTTGTGCGATCCTGAATGGAAACATTTTGGGATGGAATGCCCTGACCGGCATTAAGGTCTCTTTCAAGGATTTGGCCAAGTCCCCGGCTCTGCAGCAGCAGAAGGATGAGCAGCAGTACGAGGGCGGTGGGAAGTGCGGCCAGGCTGAGGATGGAGTGGCGCATACGGATTCCGGTTTGATGGAGATTTTTTTTAAAACCATACCCGGTATTACGAAAAGGGCATCCGGATGGTTTCATCCTGATAGGCCGGATCAGTCGTATTGTGCGAAATTCCCGGCACGCGCTGGCTCCAAAGATAGCGAAGCACGGGAGCAACGCACATCATGTCATCCATGCTTTTTCCTGATGTTCGTAATTGTCCGGGTTCCGGGCCGGAATGACGAGCACCGGTACGAGTGTGTCCCGCAGCACATTGTAGGTGACCCCGCCGAGGAACAGGTCGCTGATGTAGCCGCGCCCCTGGCTTCCCATGACGATCATGGTGGCACTGACCGAACGGGCCTTGTCCACGATGAGCTGAGCGGGTGAACCCTGGCTCAGGGCAATGTCCACATCCACCCGGGCCTGCTCCTGCAGTTCCCGGCTGAGCGATTGCAGCCGCTCGCGGTCGATGCGATTGAACTCCTCGAGCTGGGTGGCATTGGTCAAGTCTACCTGGCCCTTGGCCTGCACGTGGAATAGAGTGATGCGCTCGGTGGGTCCGGCCGCCATGCGGGACAATGTTTCGAACGCGTACCGGGCGGTATCGGAGAAGTCGGTGGGATAGAGGATGTGCTGCAGCGCATCGTGACAGGATGTATTGCAGCGCAGCCTGGTTTCGTTGCTGTCCCCGGCCGTATCCTCACGGAGTTTGATCAGGAATACGGGCAGGTTGCTTTGCTGCAGAAGGACGGTTACCGTGCTGCCCAGCAGTGCTTCCCGCAGTTTGCTGTGTCCCCGGTTGGCGATAATGATATAACCGGCCCCCGCCCTTCGCGCAGCATTCAACATGCGCTGTGGCACCGGTGTCTTCGTGTCATAATCCACCTGTGTTGCGACCTGGAAACTGGCGGTATCCATAAGTTGCAAGGCGTAAGAATCAAGCTTACCCTGCCATTTTTGTATATCCTCTTCTGTTGGACGTTTCTGCTGCGTTGCCGTCGCAGCCGTGAAAAGTGTGATCTGTTGCGTGCCGAACTGATTCATGGCCGGCAGGCATTCCAAAATGGCATCACTTGCCGGAGATTGGTCAAGTGCCACAAGGGCATGTTGGAACAGCTTTTTCACTGGTGGATAGTTTTCAGGATTCGCTGAGGATGTCTTCGATCCAGGTCATGGCCGCCATCATGGAGGGCATGCCCAGGGTGGGCAGGGTCAGCAGCACAACCTGGCGGATCTCTTCTTTGGTTGCGCCGGCATCCAGTGCCTTGCGCGTGTGGGAGTGGACGGCCCCTTCTTTCTGGGCACCGGCGGATATGCCAAGTTTGATCAGCTCGCGTGTCTTTTTTTCGATAGGACCGGCCCGGTGTACGGACGTACCCATTTTTTCATAGGCATCGAATATGTCCTGATATTTACGCTCAAATGCCGCGAAACGAGCAGGTTTTTCAGGCATGGAGGCGGTTTTTTTCATGTCATATACCCGGCTGGATTTCTTGTGGCCATGTCACTCATGGTGTAGTTTGCATACACCGCCCGAAGGAATTGCAGCATGGCTGTTGCAATGTAACATCCGGAATTTACAACGACAAGGGTCCTGGTTCAAGTAGGAAGGTGATACTCAGCAAGGCCGCAACTCCTGCATATCTGCCTCAATGAACAGGCGTGCTGCTGCTGCCAGATTGCGGTAGAAATCCAGCTCTGCATATTCCCGGACCTTCTTTTCGAATGCCGGGATCCAGCGTCCCAGATGTGCCTCCAGGAATTGCCGCTGCTTGTCCCTGTATCGTGCCCGATGCTCATCTGCAGACGGTTTTTTTTGCATTGCGATCAATTCACGGAAAACAAGCAGATACAGAAACTCCAGCTCAATGCAGATATGGTCTGGCATCTCTTTCAGGGAGGTTTCCATGCTCTCGGACAGATACCAGCGGTGTACATCCTGTGTCGATTTACCCATCAGGTGTTCTTCCTGCTCCAGATACATGGAACCGTAGGGCGGCACCAACAGGGAAAACGGACCGATGAACAGCCGCGCATGCTCCAACCGTAGCTGGTCCGGGTCGATATCGTCATCCTGAGCTTCCAGGCGGTGGCCGGAGTGAAGCTGGTCAAGAAGTCCGATAAGTTCCCGAAATCGATCCGGAATCTCCCCGTCCGGAGATTGAAAACAGTCCGATAACAACTTGTATACCCTCGCCCGCTGTTCGGTTCGGCTAATCGTTTGTTCCATGGGCTGGCAAGATGACTTTTGAATTCGGGATTGCTGGAAAAGTTACACTTTTTCCACTTTGACGCGGACGATGGCATAAAAGGCAGATGATCCGCTGAGCCGGTCGTAATCTGCCGGAATGACCTGGTTGTTGTTCCCGCCGCGCGGTTCCTTTCCAAATTTTTTGGATGCCAGTCTGCCGTAGGCCCAGTGACCCTGCCCGTAAGCCTTGGAAATGGTACCCGGCCGCGCTCCTTCCCAGAGTTTGGCGGTGCACTCCAGCTCACCGGCAGCCGACGACAGCCGGATGGCGTCTCCGTCCTTGATCCCAAGCCGGTTCGCATCCACCGGATTGAGGTTGGCCACGTCCTGCCACGGCACATTTCCGGGATCGATATCCTTGAGTTCATGGTACCATGAGCAGTTGGCAGACCGGCCCTCGCGGTTCATGCGCGATTTGTAATCCACAAGATGGAAGGTGTCCTCGCGCTCTTCACCGTGGGTGAGCGGTTCCTCATAATGGGGGATGAACGCCTGCTCGCCGCGGGCAAGGTAGTGGGTGGATTCCATCAGGTGGTCCACACTGATGCTGTATTTGCCGGCATGGCCTTCGAGGGCATCCTTGAGGGTCTCGGAGTAGAATTCGAATTTGCCGGTTTTGGTGCGCATGCGACTCCACCGTCCGCGATAATTGTAGGGATCGGAATTCCAGACGCCTGTTTTATAGAAATCTTCCCAGCCGTCGAAACGGTCCCCGCCTTTGTAATGAGCCGGATCCCACAGGTCGCGGGTAGCGTGCTTCAGCGCGAACAGATCGAATTCCTCTGCATTCTGCGGAACCGCCCCGGTTTCGGGATCGCGGTACTCCCTGAAATGTTCGATCATGTTAGGGAACCCTTTCTCGGCGAGCTTCTCGGCAATCAGCCAGCTGAATTCGGTCTCGTCCGACTTCACATCCCACACACGATCGATGACCGGCCTGTTCAGCGGCAGCTGGCGGTAGCCATTGCCGATGCCTTTCATGAAGCCGTGCCGCTCAAACATGGCATGTGCTGCCGGCAGCACGATGTCGCAGAACATACTGTACTCGGCTGCGTGCGTTGTGATATGCACGTTGAACGGGATCTTGCTCAATGCCCGCTCCCATCGGTCGATCTGCGGATTGGAAAAGCCGAAGTTGTTGAAATAGGAGATAGCGACTTTGATGTCATACGGATCTTCATCCAGGATGCCATCCGCCGCCCGGTTGGTGACCACCCCGCCACCGGAACGTCCGCCGTTCAGGGATGGAAACTCCAGATATCCGCGCTGGTCGATCTTGG
>SKNT01000183.1 GCA_007120385.1 Balneolales bacterium | reverse complement strand
TTTCATCTGTTTATAATTTTTGATTCATATTGTCAGATAGAATGTCCATGACAATTATAATCATGCGACTGTGTGTCCGGGCTACGGTCATGGACATTTCATATGACAACCTACTTCAAAAAAATGGAAACAGCAATATTCCGAGGGGTAAATTCAAGGCATTTTACCCATAATTCGGCGGTTATCGGAGGAGGGAACTGCTTCGGTGGGGGGCAATCCTGGGTTGGAGGACAACCCTGCCGCCCGGCAGTGGTTGGCCGGCAGTGCCGTTTCAAAAGTTGAAAACAGCTCGGATTTCCATGTTGGGATAGATGCGTGTGCTGCTGCGCCGCTCCTCGCGGCGAAAGGCCGCGGAGATGTCTTCCGGATAGGTCAGATAAAGACGCCGCCGTATCTCCTGGCGCTGCATCCACCCGCTGATAATCAGCCGGTTGCCGGAGTAGAAACGCAGGTTGATATCCACGCTGGGACCGTACTGCCTGGTCAGCTGCAAACCTGGTGCCGTTCGTGTGACTTGCCGGGTCCCGTGTTCATCGGTTACATCAGCCGTGATGCTTGCCTGGGGCAGATAATCACGACGGATGAACATGCGTGCGCCCAACCCGATCCGGTGCGGACCGGATTCGTGGTAAATCATCGCTTCCATGTCATAGGTAATGAGGGTGTCGGTAGGGGTCTCCCGGAAAGAGTCCCAGAACAGTCGGCCGATCCGCAATTCGCTGCGGGAACCGCTCATTTCAAGCTTCCATGCATCTGAGAAATCGAAAGCGGCGTCTGTTCTGAATGCGTATTCTCTTGAAGACTGATCATTCTTGGGCCGGCCTTCCAGCTGGAAATCCTCGACCGTGTAATTGGCCCTTACCAGAAAGGTGCTGCGAAGTTCCAGGCGGTCGTGCGGCAGCCATCTTACGGCAGGCGCCAGCCGGATGGTCCGGCGCCAGTTGTTCTCAATGCTGCGCGCCGCTGACAGGTATACGTAGTGGGTTGCCTCTCCGCCGGCCCGCAGGCTTACGTCAAAATACGGGGAAAAAACGTGACGATTTGTGATCAGGATCTGGTAGTTCAGTTCATCGCGGTCATCCTGGTTTAGTTCCGGAGTGTCGTACCGGAGAATTCCGGCTTGGGCATGGACCAGTAGCTCGTTTCGTTCGGATAGCCGCAGCCGGTTCTGCGTAAACAGTTCAAAACGACTCTGGTCGAAGTTGGAGTTGCGAAGGATCTCGTTCCGTCGGATGACCTGGTCGTCAGGCAGGTCATCGGTGTTGATGAGGCGGGAACCGCGATTTATATAGGCCAGGTTCAACCCGACAGCGATGCGGTTTCGCTGGAAAGTGTAATCGGCAAATGTCCGCAGCATGAGCTCACGGCGCTGGGTCCTCGTGTCAAAGATGGGCTCCTCGATCTCATCGGCAATGGGGCGGCTCTGCACCATGCGGATATTACTCAGAGTGTACAGGTCTATTTGCAGGCCGATGGCATCGTTGACGGGTACACGGATAAACAGATCCAGTGCCGTGGTGTCGCTTCGGATGGATTCGATAATGTTGGTGAGACCCCGGTTGAAAAAGCTGCTGGGCTGATAACTCTCCCGTTTTCCGCTGGAAAGGGTCAGATCACCGCGCATCATAAAATCCTCAAAACGGTACTCACTTCCTGTTTGAAAGCGGTATGTAGCATACTGGCGCGGGTTGATATCCGCAAAGTGCGCTTCCGCTGTCGGGTGGATGATGAAGTCGCCGGCGCGAATGGGCCTTGTACGTGCGCGGAAAATGCCCGACCATCCCTGATCCAGATTGTCGCTCCGTCGGTCACTCATGAACCCACCCATCAGTGAGAGTTCAATCTCATCGTGGGGCTGGTACATGAAGCCGGCATGACCGGTTTCCTGCCGCAGATTGGTGGTGGTAAAACTGTACGATTGCACTTCTCCTGTCACGGCCCAGTCGTCGTGGATCCATTGCCGAAGCTGCAAGCGCAGCTGGTTCTCATCCTGAATGTTCTGTGCACGTCCGTCGGAAAGGTACATCCGTGACCGGTATTCATTGTCCAGGTAAAGCCGGAACCGGTTATACTCCACGTCAATATCTCCGCGGTACAGCCATCGCATGGCGTCAAGCTGGCGGTTGAAATAGGTTTCGCCCCCGATCCCCAGGGGAAGCCCTTGTCCGGATGCGGTGACCGGTGCCAGCATGATAACCAGCAATGGCAGAAGCAGCGGCAGCAAGATCAGGACCAGAGACGAAAGCACGCTTCCGCTTGTGGAGGTACGCCGTTTTTTGAACCGGGTGGATGCGCCATTGCCCGGTTGGACAACCGGCCTCAGGCTGCAGGCGGTCCGCCGGTAAAACGGGGTCGGAGTCCGTCTTTGTGATATGTTCGGGCAACCGGTTTGCATCGGAGATACGACCTTGACAGCTGATGGATTTATGTACGCAAATATGTCCTTTTTTCCGGATAATTATGATGTTTTTTTTCATCTTTCCGTTTCGATCCGACAATTTGTTATACTTCCGGTTATGGACATGCCCGCCAGTTTATCCAGGAAACAGATTCAGGACTTGCGCTTGCTTCGCAAGAGACCGGAGCGGTACGATCAGGGGCAGTTTGTGGTGGAAGGTCACCGGGCTGTAATGCAGGTGCTGCAGAACGGGATCCTGGATGTCCGGTTCCTGGTCTTGTCCGCGGCCTACCTTGATGCACTGGACAGAAGGAACCAGGATTCTTCTGTTGATTCACTTATGGGCAGGGACTGTCCGGTTTATCAGGTTGGCAGCAGGGTGTTCCAGCAGCTGGCCGATACGGAATCCGCGCAGGGCATATTGGCCGTATGCAGGCTGCCATTGCCAACCCCCGCCGATGTCCTGCTTGATCAGACCGGAGTACTGCTTGCCGCTGACCGTATCCAGGATCCGGGAAACCTTGGCACCATGGTCAGAACAGCCGCATGGTTTGGTCTGAAAGGGCTGGTGCTTTCAGACGGGACGACCGATCTTTTTCATCCCAAGGTTGTCCGGAGCACTGCCGGAGCCACAGGTGTATTGCCATGGCTGACAACCAGTCTGGCAGAATTTCTGGAACGGGCGTCACAGAAGGGCTGGATGGTCCACTTGCTGGACAGTGGTCCGGGATCTGTTTCTCATTATTCGGCGGGACCGGCCGGCCGTGATATCCTGGTGGCAGGCAATGAAGCCACGGGGCTGTCGGAAGAAATCCGCAATGCCGGCTATCAGCGTTTGCGAGTAGACCCGGCCGGGGATCCGGCACGCGGTACTTCATCAGAGACTGTGGAGAGCCTCAACGCTTCGGTCGCATCGGCAATCGTGATGGCTCATTTCTGCCATCACCCCGATAAATAAGCTGCATCCCGGTTACTTGCACCCCGGCCATGTCCACCCCTCTTCCACAAGAGGCACCAGCATGGGGCATTCACGCGAAAAAACCTGCATCTCCTCGTCCAGTTTGACAATGGTCTTTTCGTATGCGCCGGAACCAATGGTGGCCAGTGTGCCGATTATGCCTATTCGTTTGGAACGGGTTGAGCGGGATACGGCTTCCCGGCTTCCGGCTTCTATGACATCGAGCACCGGGACATGCCTGCACCGCTTTGCTATCTCGTCTCTTGCGGCTGCAGCGATGCTGTTGCAGGCGAGAAGGAGCAGTTTGAGCTTTCTTCTCAGCAGGAAATCAGTGATTTGATAGGCGTATTGCCTAATGATATCGGTGGATTTGATGCCGTATGGGTACCTGGCCGTATCCCCGAAATAGATGATGTGTTCGTTCGGAAGTTCCCGCACAAGGGATCTGGCAACAGTCAGACCGCCGACACCGGAATCAATTATGCCAACAGGTGCTTCTTCTGGTGCTACTTTGAATGCAGCCATAGACGAATTTATCAAGCAATTGGTTCACTTTAAAGCTTGCAAATCATCCTGTTATTGGAAAGGGCAACCTGAATGACAGATACGGCTGCTTCCACTATGTGCCGTTCTAAAGTGGAAAAGCAAGTACGGCCACAGCACGGTACGACCTTCTCTGATTTTGAGAAGAATGGTAGGCTTCCAGGTGTATGATATAGATCCCGGCCCTGTTCATGATCCCCCGATCGGTTCGGCCGTCCCATATCAGTTTGCCGCACCGGCCGGCAGCCATGCCGTTTGCAAGCGTACGTACGCGCCTGCCCTGCCGGTCAAATACCCGGGCATGGACCAGGTAGTCCGGACCGTCAAGCTGGTAGTGAATGATCAGGTGGTCATCCATGCCATCGCCGTTCGGCGAAAATGGATTCGGTGCAAGTTTCAGTCCCGGATTTTCCGCCGCCCCGGCTGGTGCCATGGCCGAATTGGGATATCCCGGAGTGCCTCCGTCGGGTGAGGTGCTGGATGTCCAGTTGGCACGGTCGCCTGTAGGCAAAACAAAATTAATGCGTTCCAGACTGATTCCCCGTACATCCGGCAGATTGGGACTGTGCCAGGAAGGATGGTACCACAGTGAATCCAGAACACCATAGTCCTCATCAGCAACGTAAATTTCATCACCTTGCGTGGACAAACCAAGAGTCTGACGATCTATCCGGAAAAACAGTGCCTGTCGGGGGTCCGATTCGGGAAATGCCCGCGACAGCCTGGAATTCTGGAATGCAGAACTGGTGTCGGCATAAAAAACTGCATACCGTTCCGGTTTCAGCGTGGCCAGGCCGCTGTCAACCGGATGCAGCTTGCGGGTCCCGCCGTTTTTGTCGGGACGGTCATGCAGATAAACCTGATCCATCTGGAGCGGTAAACCTGACCGGTTGTAGACCTCGACATATTCGCCCTGATCCGGCCTGCGGCTGTACCGCTCGGCTATGGGCTGGTACATCACCTCGTTTATAATGATATCTCCAGAGTGAGGCGGAAAGGTGAGAGGGGAGGAAAGCCCAGTGCTCTCACGTCCTGCATAATCACGGACGGAACCGATGTGGACAGTTTGAAACTGTCGCTCGATCGCCTCATCTGAACGGAAGAGGTAGACGGATTCGTGCCCGGGTGTGTTCTCCGTCGCGACCGGTATCAGCGGGTTATGGTTCATGGCGACATCCGTGAGCGTTGAAAGGATGACATGCCGGTTGAAAGTAAGCTCTACATGTGTGCCATTGACCCGGGAGGCACGCACCAGTGAAACCGGTCCTGGATAAGCATCATAATGGTGGTTCTCCATTCCGGCGGTATGACTGTCGGGATGCTCATTCCAGTTTGCGGGGTCATTGGTCGCACCCTCCGGGTCAATTCGTTCCAGAGAGACTCCGTCCCGGTTGCCACCCCAGGATGGTTGGTAAGCCAGACTGTCTGCAACGATGCCATTGTCTGAAATCAGAAACACACTGTCCCCAAAACGGGATAATGATGGAAAAGCCGGTATCTCAAAATGCATTGCATCTGATCCGGCAACGGTGAATCCGGGTTCGGATATGACGGCCATTTCACCGGGAATGAGAATAACCGGATCAGGAGAATGGTCATCCGTGATAACAGTGGGGGCGCCCAAGCTTCTGCCAACTTTCCAGCCCCTCAGATCAAATACCCTCTCGCTTCGGTTCAGGATTTCGATGAACCGCCGGTGATTTTGCCCGGGCCGGTACAGCACCTCGTTTATGATGACATCACGGGGTTCGGGCTGTGCGATGTCGAAGTACCGGAATCCTTTTTCAACAGGATGAATACTGTTGCCGAAGATGTCCCGGATATGTGAAATGCGGACCAGGTAGCGGACACCATGATGCAACTCTTCCGATGGCATCACCCGGGCCTCTTTTTCGCCGGCTGGTGTGACCGTTACAGGTATCTCCCTGTAGGTTCCCTGACTGCCGGCGTATTGAATATGCCCGGATTTAAGGATATCGCCGCTGTCCAGCAGCTGGATGGCATTCGAGTAATCCAGCGAGGACGGATCCAGTCTCCGGGAAAAGGTCAATAACATGACGGAGGGCTGTGAATAATCGAGGTGCACAAGTTCCGGAGGCGTGTCCGGCGGCCGGACAGTATTGGGCAGCCCGGGAGTGCCGCCATTATCTGAAAGGGATTCCCCCCAGTTTTCGGGTATCCAGCCGGGAGCATCCGGAGACTTGCGTTCCAGAGCCACTTCAAAGCCGCCCCATGTTGATGGCACATACTGAAGTGAGTCTATCACCATTCCTGCATCCGAAAAAAGCCGGATTTCGTCGCTTGATGCAATATTGAACCTTGGGAAAGACTCCATTTCCAATATATGCGCAGCTCCGGGAAAATTCTGCATCCGGGTTGCATCCGGAGTAAGGGCCAGGTAGCTGCCCGGATGCAAAAAAAAGTCGTCACCGGTAATGATCCGCTCCGGTTCCGTTGATACGGCCCTTCGTTGAAGGCGCCAGTTTCGCAGATTGAGCAGCTTGTCCGATCGGTTGTAGAGCTCAACATAGGCGGGTACGCCTGCCGGCGGACGGTACATGAACTCATTGATGACCACGTCACCGGGACTGACTTCGGCGGCAACCAGAAAGTCATGTGTCTCCTGTTCCGAATGCTGGCCATAAATGGTCTGATACGATTCCGTTACCAGTTGCTGTTTTCCGGATGGCAGCGTGTCCCTGAACATCAATGAGCAGACCTGCGGGTGTCCGCAGTGTATTTCATCGGGATGGGAACCGCTATGAAGCCGGAACAGCCGCACATCCAGAGCATCGGGATCAGGCGGCACTTCAAAAGTCACCGTAATAATAGTGCCGGAATCCGAATGCGGCCATGGATGCGGGCTGGATGCGGACGGGTTACGTGCAGGCGAGACAGAGAATCCGGTGATTCCCGGCTCTGGCAGGAAATCCGCAATCCACACATCACTGAAAAAAAACTGATCGCTGCGCGTGGCAGTGTATCGGGCGAGGAAGCCGAAATGGCCATCTATGTCCATGGACTCCGGCCATGCTGCCGTTTCCGACTGTAACAGGGGTGTCCGGTATCTGTCGTCGGCTATATACAGATGCAGTTTCTGGTCCGGTGTCAACAGCACCCGGATGCGGTACCCGGCATCGGGTTGAATTTCCATGTCGCTCCTGATCAACTCCGGTGAAGCGGTTCCCCTGTCAAAATGAAGGAGGCGAAAATGTTTTGGTGTGCCGTTTTCGCCTGATCTGATCGCAAGCCCTGTGGGCTGATCACCGAGCAGGCCGGATGACTCGTTCAGAAAAACAAAGGCCCTGTTGTTGTTTGATGGAGCAAACGACTGTCGCATGTACCATTCCCAGTGAACGGCATGGTAGGAGTGCCGTGTGGAGATATATGCGGTTCCCAGGTCGGGAGGGGCGGCAAGCCGCAGCATGCCGGGGTCATGGCCCGGTTCCGTTCGGAAAAAGGGGAGGTCACCCTGCCAGTAATCCTCTTCTGGCGGATCAGAAAAGTGTGTCTGAAGCAACGGCTGAGGTGAGGCCGCTGGTCCTGGCACTGCTGCCGGAACCGGTTGCAACAATCCCGGAGCGAGGAATAAGGCCATAAAAAACCACAGTATGCTGCCTGACCGGCCTGCGAGGGTGAAAACAGGTGTGGAGACACCACGACGTACCGGAGTTGCGTTGCAGTGTTTAAATAGGGTTACGAGGTGGTCACCCCGCAACCCCATAGGACTGTAGAAATGCGCCTTCACGACTTCCCAATGAATAGATCGGTTGGTGTTAATCTGTTCGGTTATACAGATAATCTGAAA
>SKNT01000019.1 GCA_007120385.1 Balneolales bacterium | reverse complement strand
GCAAATTCGGATGGCGAAACATCAAGGCGATACACCGTGTATCTGGCGGTTTGGGCAAATGAATCCTGTCCGGACATGTAGGATTCGGCCTGTGATGGATCCGGCTTGGCCCACGCCAGGATCACGCGTCCGTCATCGCTCCACGATGCCGAGAGCCGCTCCACGGGCGGGGGCCGGTCCTGGCTCTTCCAGGGAAGCGACGGGGTGAGTGCGGGATAGCGGTAGAGTTCGTTGCGGAGCACATCCGTGTACCCTTTCGGATTGGCGATCAGATGCTCGGTGCGAAAGAAGATGTTGCCCTGCACATGGCCGTTGTCGAGATTCAGGCGCAGCTGGTCCAGAGCCTGTTCCAGCGACCAGTCATTCGGCGGGAAGATGCGGTACGGCGCAAGACCGGCATACATGTGCCGCCCGTTTTCGCGGGCCACACGCGACCAGTACTCCATCAGCGGCGCATACGGCGCGCGCGGATGCTCCAGTTCGAAGTAGAGCTGCGGGTTGATGTAATCGATGGTACGCTGCTCCAGCCACGCAAGCCCGTCGGCGTACAGCCGGTAGTAACCCTCGAAAGCGTTGGTTCCGGCATCGGTGTTCTTGCGGATGGCGAACGGACTGATGCCGAAGGTGACGTGCGGGGCAATGGCCTGGATGCTGTCGTGCACCTGGGCGACCAGCTCGTTCACGTTGTAGCGCCGCCAGTCCTCAATGTCCTCGATGCCGTTGTGGTGCTCCAGAAACGTAAGCGAATCCTCGTCGGTCACCGGCGAGTAGGGGTAGAAGTAATCGTCAAAGTGGATGCCGTCGACGTCGTAGCGGCGCAGGATATCCACCACCACATTGGTCACATAGTCGCGCACCTCAGGCATGCCGGGGTTGAGCATGGTGTAGTAATCGCCCGGACGGCTGGCGAACTCCAGGATCCACCCCGGCTCGCGGCGGCTCACGTTCGACCCGGCCAGCGGATACATCCCCTTCCGCCGCTCCACACGGTACGGATTGAGCCAGGCGTGCAGCTCCATGCCGCGGCTTTGCGCTTCGCGGACCATGAACGATAGCGGGTCGTAAAAGGGATCGGGCGCGCGGCCCTGCTCACCGGTGAGCCAGTGCGACCAGGGATCGTAGGCCGAGGCGTAGAAGGCATCCGATTCGCCGCGGACCTGGAACAGCACCGCGTTGATGCCGATGTCCTTGAGACTGTCCAGCATGGCGATGGCGTCGGCTTTCTGCTCCTCGACAGGCTGGTCGTAGGAGACGGGCCAGTCCAGGTTCACCACCGTGGTCAGCCAGGCGCCCCGGAAGTCCTGCCTGGGATGCTCCAGCTCACCCAGCTTGCCGGGTTCTGCCGGAAGCTCGGCGGCTTTGCAGCCGGTTGCCGCCACAGCCATCAATAGAATCGACAGTACGGGAACTAAAGGTTTCAGAGCGGGACTCATCTTGTCAAACAATGAAAAATGCATGATGTGATTTTTTCGGTTGGAATTGCGGAGGTGTTGCGGGCATAAGCCGTTTCACGGTATCATTTTTGTCAATGATACTAAAACAGTTCATAACAATGTGTGTGTGTTTCCCTGTAATATGCAGACTGCAGGATCCGGGTGGATGCGGTATTAATCCATGTCCTGCAATGACCAATTGGAATATAACAGCTATAAGCAAGATTTCCATCCGGAATCGGACCGGTTCTGGTTTTGCATCCCGGATACATGTGCCGTCAGGGCAGCCCGGTCACAATCCGTTATTCCCGGCCCCGGTTGAAATGTTTTCCAACAGGTTGCAACGCCCTCCGGAATAACTCGAAATGAAATCGCGTGAGTCGTATATTAAAGATTGAAAGGAAAAGCATTTACCAGGGACATTACCTTGGGTATTTTACGAAATGTCCATGGCCGGGTATCATTCCGGCCACACAGGAGCGTGATTAAAATCGTCATGGACATTCTATGTGACCTAATGAATCAAAAAAAATTAAAACATGAAAATCCTCCTTGCCGACAGCGGATCGACCAAAACCGAATGGTGCCTGATCCAGGCCAACGCTGACCCGGTCACCGCCTACTCCGCCGGACTCAACCCCTTCTACCACACCGTAGACACCATCGCTGCCGAAATCACCGAGAACGTCACCCCCGATATCCCCATAGCCGACCGCATCTATTTCTACGGCTCCGGTTGCGCAGGCGAGGAGGCGATCGGACGCATGACCGCCGCGCTCAAGAAAGTGTATGGCGACATCCCCGTGGAGGTGGACTCCGACCTGCTTGGCGCCGCGCGCGCCATCTGCGGACACAAGGAGGGCGTGGCCTGCATCCTCGGGACCGGATCCAATTCGTGCCTGTACGACGGCAAGGGTATCGCCGACCAGGTACCGGTCCTCGGTTTCATCCTGGGGGATGAGGGCAGTGCCGGATCGTTCGGTCGCAAGATCCTGCAGTCCTACTTCTACCGCGAAATGCCGGAAGAACTGCGCGCCTGGCTGGAAAAAAACCACGACATGGCCCGTCCCGCCATCCTCGACGCTGTCTACAAAAAGCCCCACTTCAACACGTTTGTCGCATCCTTCACCCGGATGTTCGCCGAGTTCGCTGACCATCCCTACGTGATCGGCCTGCTTCAGGAAGGCATCGGCGAATTCCTCGAACGGCACGTGATCAAATACCATACCGGTCCGGATGTCCCGGTCGGTTTCGTGGGATCGGTCGCCTACCACAACCAGGCGGTCGTCCGGTCCGCCCTGGCCCGCAAAGGGCTCACACCGGGCAATTTCATCAAAACCCCGATGGAGGGGCTGCGCGCCTACCACGGCGTGGAGCTTTGAACCTATGAGAGGCCAATGACCAGCCGAAGAACAACACCACTTGCCCAACCGGTACTTCAATCCCACCATTGTACCATTGATACACGGTTGGAAAAACTGGGTTTGGTCACTTTCTTTCAAACGCTGGACCGGCAATCTCTGCATGGGGTCAATGGCTTGTTTCGTGCCCATCATGTCCGTCAAAACGATGTTATCTATCGGCAGCACGATAAAGCTGCGTATTTGCGGATACTGGTTTTTGGTGCCGTCTGCCTGCTGCATCATACGGAATCAGGCAAGGACATACTGATTGACCTGTTGCAGCCGGGAGAGTATTTCGGAACCCTGCCTCTTTTAGGGGAGGATCATTATTCGGAAACCGCTTACGCTCATACCGACTGTTGTATTCTGGCCATCAATGGTACTGATTTTGAACAAATCTTGCAGTCACATCCCGATATTGCTATCGCTTTGATCGGTATCAATGCCCAACGCTTAAAAAAAGCGCGGGACACCATCCGGCATCTGGCCTCTTCTCCTGTTGAAAAGCGAATCGCCGCGACACTTCTTTCACTTGCTCATAAATTCGGCATTAAAAAAGACGAAGAGTTGCTGGTGCAACTTCCCTTGTCCAGAAAAAATCTTGCGGATATCACAGGGACAACCACGGAAACGGCAAGCCGGGTCATGAGTCATTTCCAAGATGAGCGAATCATCAAAACAGGACGAAAGTGGGTATCTATCACCAATCTTGATGCTTTGAAACAGGTTTCTGAACATTGAGTCCCAACTGGTTCGTTTTTTTTGCACTACATTGAGCTGCATCATTTTACTGTTGGCTAACCCGTGCTACTTTACCTCTGTCTAATTCAATTTAGATTCATAAGGACAGAATGAACTCACATGGCAGGATGTGTTCTTGCTCCTGTGTTTCAACCGGAGGCAGCCATGTTCGCTTCATGTGACAACAACATTCACACCAATACACGAGGTTATAACCATGACAGCATCCATAATCAAATATTCCACACTGTTATCACTTGCTCTTTCCGTCCTGCTGCTCTATCCCGGATCGGCAGACGCTCATTGCGACAGCATGGGTGGACCCGTGGTCAAAAGTGCGGAAAAAGCACTTGAAACAGGCAATGTGAACCTGGTTTTGATTTGGGTTACCGAAAGTCAGGAGGCGGAAATCCGTGAATCATTCCACAACACCATGAAGGTCAGGTCTATCAATGAAGATACCCGCAAGCTTGCAGACCGCTACTTTTTTGAGACACTGGTCCGGCTCCACAGAGAAGCAGAAGGAGCACCTTACGCCGGGCTGAAACCGGCCAATACCGATTTTGGACCCGCAATCCCGGCAGCGGAAAAGGCGCTCGAAACAGGTTCTTTGAAAGAAGTTCGCGACTTGCTGGTACAAAGCATCGAAAAAGGCCTGCATCATTACTATGACAGCACTGCTGAGCTGAAAGATTTTGATCCGAATGACATTCAAGCGGGACGCGCGTATGTCAACGCCTACGTGCAATTCATGCATTATGTGAACCCGGTCTATCGCGCAGCTACGGCGGATGTCACTCACGGAATGGGTGAGCATGACCATTGATCAGGTGTATGCACATCACACATCCAGTTTAGTTGAATTACCAACGCTTGAAAAATTGGGCATCTACCAGGTGCGCGGATAATCGGGATGCGGCTCCCAGTCGTGGTCCGGCTCAAAGTAGTTCCACAGCAGCCCGCCGACCGTGCGCTTGAGCACATACCCGTCGTTGTCGTAGTCGTAGCTCTCATCCTCCTGGTTCTTGGTCATCACCGTCCAGGCGTAATCGCCCGACGGCGCATTCACCACGACCGTCTCGGACCGCGACCTGCGCACCGCGCCGCCCTTCGAAGCATAGTTGACGTACGGCGGAATCTGCGAGAGTCCGTCCGTATCCCACATGTTCCCCTTCATGATCCGGTACATTTTGTCGGATGCGAGCGGACTCACCAGCTTGCCCTCGAAAATCCGCACCATCAGCTCCGTCATCTCCCGCGGGGTGGCCTGGCCCCAGCCGTAGCGCCGGAACTCATCCCCCCTGCCCTCGGTCCGCGAATTGACCCGGATCTGCCCGAATCCGTTCTCCTCCAGCCAGGCATTGATCCCGAGTCCGCCGCCGGCCTTCGCCTGCAGCCAGATGCTGGAGGTGTTGTCGCTCATGCACACCATCAGGTAGATCAGCCGATTCAGTGAAACCTCCGATCCGTGAGGCATCCGGTTGATCATATCCTCCGAAAAGCGATAGGAATGCACCGTGTCGTAAGGCACCCGGTCGCCGTAGGCAAACTTGCCGTCCTCCATATCCTGAAACAGCTTGCCCATGATCGGCACCTTGACCATGCTGGCCGTGGGATACACCGTATCCGGATTGACCATGAACTCCTCGCCGGTCGTCAGATTGCGCACATACACGCCCGCCTCGCCGTTGAAATCGCGGATGAGCGCCTCAAGCTCCTGCTGCAGCCGGATGCTCCGTGACTCCTCCGCCCGGGTGGATGCGGTTTCCGCTGAAACGTCAGCCGGAATCGCCGGCAGGACTAGCAGTACGCACAAAACGACCAGAAAGTGGGCCGAAAGAGATGTCATCAAAGCGTTGGAAGTATTGTTCATGGCGGTTTAATTTTTGTATTCAGGTGGCCATACCACGTTAGCCTCAGGACTATTTTTGCCCGATTGGTTTGGTTCCGGTCTCTTTTACTCTCTTCTCAATATATTTGAGTAACTCTTCATAGGACATGTTTTCCGTTTCCGAGCTTATTTTTTTCCGGATTTCACGCTGAATTTTCACAGCGTCCATTGTTTTTTCTTTAGTCGTTTTCATATGTCATCAGGTCTCTGGGGCTTCGTATTTCAAGAATATGATGCCCTTTTCGCATGTTTACGGAATTATAACCCTTTATTCTTTCCAAGTTAACGATATGTTTAAAGTTCCAGCTGGCAAGAACGTCAACCTTGTTCAGGGTCGCAAGGGCAATGTGTCTGCAATCCTCAAGACTTGTTTTTCCAACAACTTTTTCCGTTATGTAGGCGTTTGCTAGCTCTATTGCCTCCTCGGTCTGGTTGATTCTCTCAAAATTCTCCGGCGAATATCTATGCAGTAGCTGTTTTACGCAAGCTGGCCTCAGTAATCCATCTGCCTTTTCAGATCGAGGATGCGGGTGACCGAAGCGTCGATGCGCTCCATGCTGATGCGGCCGTCATCGAGCATCTTCTTCGCGATACGTAAAAATTTCGGGGCGATGTCGGGATCGAAGTCCAGGTTGTTGCCGTAAGCCAGGATGTCCACCCCGGCAACCAGCGCCTGCTCCATCACCACTTCCTCCCCATAATGCGCGGTGATCGCCTTCATCTGCAGGTCGTCGCTGATGATCACGCCATCGAAGCCCATCCTCCCGCGCAGCATCTCCTGCAGCACGAACGGCGACAATGTGGCCGACCATTCGGGATCCAGACGGCTGTTGAAGATGTGGGTGGTCATGATCATGCGGCAGAGCCCCTCTTCCATCAGTCGCTGGTAAGGCAGCAGCTCGTGCTCGCTCCAGCTCTCGGTGACATCGGCCATGCCCAGGTGCGTGTCCTCCTTCGAACTGCCGTGACCCGGGAAGTGCTTGAGCGCGGTCAGGATCCCCTCCTCCTCATGTCCGCGCACGTAGGCGCTGGCATGCAGTGCAACCATCTCCGGATCGTCCGAAAAACAGCGCTGGCGTAGAAAAATCGCCTTGTTTTCCTTGTTGATGCCCAGATCCACACAGGGCGCGAAATTCATGTTGAGCCCGTACTTTTTGACCAGTGCCGCAATGTGACGCGCATGCTGAAACGTGAACTCAAGATCGTTTTTCTCGCCCAACTCCTTGTGGGAGAGCGTCTCGGGGAAGCCAAACTGCGGCTTGAGCCGGTTCACCAGTCCGCCCTCCTGGTCGATCGACACAATAATCGGGATTTCGGCGTGGGATTTGAGATCAAAGGTGAGCTGCCGGACCTGCTCGGGTGAGGCAATATTACGGTCGGGGGATGCGGCCCGAATGTCGTAATCAAACAGTATGACCCCGCCGATATGATGCTTGCGCAAATCGGTTACAATCGGGTTGTCATCGGTCAGTTTCGTTCCGAGGAAACCGAGCAGCAGCATCTGGCCGAGTTTCTGGTCCAGCGTCAGTTCGGATGTTTGAGGGATGGCGGGATGGGGCGTGATGGGCATGGCGGAAAAAATAATGTTGATTATGGATGATAGCGGTTATTTGGGATAACACAAATAGGGTTCGACCTCTTTTTTCCAGGCGGTTGTGCTGAGGTGCTCAGGCAGTGAGGCGAGGAAGGATGCGGGATCGCGTTCGAGCAACGGACGGATATCGGTGGCGCCGATGAGCCGCTCAAAGTGTCCCTCCCCCGTGGGATTGGCCGCCGTGGGATAGGTTTTCCATCCGAAGGATTCCGGATGGGCATGGCGGATGGCGGTGAGCAGCGCCAGCCCGGTGCGGACCGGCCGGAACGCCGCGGGATCGGTCACCTCCAGCCGGATGCCCCGGCACTCCTCGCCTTTCCACGGAATGTCTTCCGGGGTGAACCGGACCTCAAGGAAACGGACGCCCGGGAGTTCATCAAAATGGTAGCTGGCCGTTCCATCCGGTTCACCGGTTTTACGGCAGCTGATGCCGGCCGTTTTCATTAGCCACTGCCCGGACGGCTCAAGCCAGGGGGCGCCGATCTGTTGAAACGGCGAGTCGGTCCCGCGTCCGGTGCTCAGGTTGGTCGCCTCGAAGAGACAGGTACCCGGATAGCACAGCGCCGATTCCCAGGATGGCATCGCGGGCGAGGTGGGAACAAACGGCAGTCCCGAATCCGGCCAGTGCATGGTGCGCCGCCACTCCCGAACGGGTGCCACGGTCAGGT
>SKNT01000034.1 GCA_007120385.1 Balneolales bacterium | reverse complement strand
CACGGGGCAGCCCACGGTGGCGGACTGGAAGTGGCGCTGGCCTGTCACCACCGTATCGCCACGGATCATCTCTCCACACGCTTTTCACTGCCGGAGGTGACGCTCGGACTTTGTCCGGCCGCAGGAGGATCACAACGGCTCCCGGCGCTCATTGGCATACCAAAAGCATTGCCGCTGATGCTCTCGGGGCGTGCGGTGACGGCGCGTGAGGCGAAAAGCATCGGCCTGGTCGACGACCTGGTGCCCGGGACCGGGCTGCTTCGTGCGGCGAAGGTGATGGCCGCCGCGCTGGCCGGACACACATCCACCCGGGAACGGCTTCGCGATCTCGCCAGTAAGGCCACCCAAAAGGCGCCGCTGCCTGATTTTTCCGGCCTGTCTGATCTGCCGGGGGTTTCAGAGCTGCAGGGCGTCGCTCGCGCACCTTTTTCCCTGCTGGGCAGGGCAGCCCGCACCATCCGCGGCGGTGTGGCGGTCATGCAGCCGGCATTCATGCAGGCCGAACGCGAGCTGAAAGTGCAAACACGCGGTCTGCAGCCCGCCCCGGAAGCGATCATTGAATGCGTGAAATACGGCGTAAAAAACGGTCTGGAGGCGGGGCTTGATTTTGAAGCGCGCATGTTCGAGAAGCTGGCCGGCACCTCCGAGAGCCGGCAGCTGCTGCACGCTTTCCTGGCGCGCCACTCCGCCCGGCGCAATCCCTCCCGCCGGAAACCGCGGACGGTCGATCGCATCGGCGTGCTGGGCACCGGGTTCATGGGTTCAGACATCGCTGCGCTGAGTCTGCGCAAAGGTTTCGGCGTCACGGTGCGCGACCGCGACTACACCTCGGCCGTACGCGCCAAGCAGGCCGCCTGGCACGATCTCCAGACGCAGGTGCAGCGCGGGGCCATGCTGCCTTTCGAGCGGGACCGCATCCTCTCGGATCTGCGGCTCACCGACCGGTACGCCGACTTTGCCACCCTTCCGCTGGTGATCGAGGCGGTGGTCGAGGACATCTCCGTCAAACACGCCGTGCTGCGCGAGGCCGAATCGGTTCTCTCTGACGAGGCCATTTTCGCCACCAACACCTCCGCCATCCCCATTTCCGAGATCGCCCGGGTTGCCCGGCGGCCCGAACGCGTCATCGGAATGCACTACTTCTCACCCGCCCGGAAAATGCCGCTGGTGGAGATCATCCGCGGTGAAAAAACGGGCGAGGAGGTGGTCGCAACCGCGTGCGATGTGGCCCTCCGGCAGGGCAAGCATGTGATCGTCGTCGGCGATGCGCCCGGCTTCTACGTGACGCGAATCCTGGTGCCGATGATCAACGAAGCCATGCTGCTGATCGGCGAAGGGGCCGACATCCGCATTGTGGATACCGCCGCCAGGAACTTCGGGTTCCCCGTTGGACCAGTCACACTGGTCGACGAGGCGGGCATAGACATTGTTGCGCACGTGTTCGAGGAAATGAACCCGGTCTTCAAGAAACGGGGCGGACGCATTTCGCAGTCCATTCACCGGCTCTACGAAAACGGCTATGCCGGACGAAAAAACTTCCGCGGGTTCTACAACTACGACAATCAGCGCAATCGCCAGATGGTCAACGACGAGGTGTACTCGTTCTTCGGCGGCAAGCAGCGCAGGGATATCCCGCTGGACGAAATCACCGAACGGCTTACCCTGGTCATGGTCAACGAAGCGCTTCACTGCCTGCAGGACGGCATCATCGACCAGCCGCGCACCGGCGACATCGGCGCCATGCTGGGCATGGGCTTCCCGGCCTTCCTTGGCGGTCCGTTCCGCTGGCTGGATACGACCGGCCCCAAAGAAGCGTGGGACCGCATGCAGTACCGTCACAACCTGCTCGGTGTTCGCTTCAAACCGGCGGACATCCTAAGCGATTACGTGAAAAACCGGAAAACGTTCTATCCCAAATGAAACGGCCGGGGCCCCATCCACCCATACCCGGCTTTGCACTGGCCATCTAAAACCGTATATTTCCGCATTCATGCACATGCGCCTGGAGTCATGTCGCAGCCCTTTTTCCATAATCATTTTTCCCATACCGATAACGCTGTAAACATTACTTATGAACACATTAATCCTGTTATTCGCTGCCGATCCTGAAGGCGGAGGCGGCGGTTTTACCAGTCTCATTTTCCTGGCAGCCATTTTCCTGGTGTTTTACCTGTTCATCATCCGCCCGCAATCCAAAAAGCAGAAGGAGATCCAGACCAAGGTGACCCAGATGAAGAAAGGCGACAAGGTGATCACTTCCGGCGGCATTGTCGGCATCGTAGTCTCCATCGAGGACGATTCCGTGATGCTTGAGATCGACAAGGACGTGAAGGTCAAACTGCTTAAAAACGCCATTGTGGATGTAAATCCGCAGAAATAGACGGCTCCGGCGAACTTCCTGCGGCGGGGCTGTGTTTTCTCAATGCAGACGGCTCCACCAACTTCATTTCTGTACTACCATGCCAAAAGAAAAGGCCTATCGGTTTGACTCCATCGAGTCGGCGGTTGAGGACATACGCGCCGGCAAAATGGTGATTGTCGTCGATGACGAGGATCGTGAAAACGAAGGCGATTTCCTGATGGCGGCCGAGAAGGTCACCCCGGAGCACATTAACATGATGGTGACATACGGTCGCGGACTGGTCTGCGTCCCCGTCACAAGGCAGCGCGCCTACGACCTGAATCTGGAACCGATGGTCGTCAACAATACCGATGCCATGGAAACGGCATTTACGGTTTCTGTGGATTACCGTCCGGGCACCACAACCGGCATTTCCGCCGGCGACCGGGCCAGGACAGTGCAAGCGCTCATCGACCCGGAGGCCAAATCCACCGACTTCCGCCGGCCCGGACATGTTTTCCCGCTCATTGCGCGCGAAGGCGGCGTGCTTCGGCGGGCCGGACACACCGAGGCGGCCATTGATCTGTCGCGTCTGGCCGGGTTCGAGCCCGGCGGGGTGATCTGCGAGATCATGAACGACGACGGGTCCATGGCCCGGCTCGACGATCTCATCAAGGTAGCCAAACGCTTTGACCTCAAGCTGATCACCATCAACGACCTGATCAGCTACCGGATGAAGCACGAAAGCCTGGTGCGCGAGGCCCTCAGCATAAACATGCCCACCGTTTTCGGCGATTTCCGCCTGCACGCCTTTGAGGAAAAACTGACCGGCGCGGTGCACCTGGCCCTGGCCAAAGGCGCCTGGGACGAGAACGACCCTGTGCTGGTCCGCGTGCACTCACTATGCATGACCGGCGACGTGTTCGGCTCCAAACGCTGCGACTGCGGCGAACAGCTCCACACCGCCCTGCGCATGGTGGAGGATGAGGGAGCCGGCGTAGTCCTGTACATGAACCAGGAAGGCCGCGGCATCGGGCTCATCAACAAGCTGCACGCCTACAAGCTCCAGGAAGAGGGAATGGACACGATCGAGGCCAACGAGGCGCTCGGGTTCAAATCCGACCTGCGCGACTATGGCATCGGGGCGCAGATGCTGCGCTCACTGGGCGTCTGCAAGATGCGGCTGATGACCAACAACCCCGCCAAACGGGTTGGTCTGGTGGGATATGGCCTGGAGATCGTCGAACGGGTGCCCATTGAGACCGAGAGCTATCCCGAAAACCTCAAGTACTTGCGTACCAAGCGCGACCGGATGGGCCACGACTTGCACAATATCGATCCGCACGACCAGCTCGACATGCTCAAGAGCATCCTGCACTGATCGGTATGCGGCTGTTTCATGAACGGCATGCAGCGGCTTCATGAACGGCATGCGATTGCCTCATTTCCGGCGGGAAACATCTCTCTGAAAATCAGAAATCCAGTCCGGTCACATCCGTGAGCACCTCTTCCAGCCTGCGGCGCTGTTTTCCGCCCATCTTCTCGATGCCCTGCAGGCTGACAAACCGTACCTGCCCGTTTTCGATACGGCGTATTTTCTTGTCCAGCCACAGCGGACGGTCCATTTCGCCGTGCACCATCATCACATCGTCGGGCGGCACCAGCTCTGCTTCATCCCGGACGATCTTGAGGTGATACGCCAGAAAAATGGCGGAAAACTGTTCGATATCACGGAACCGGTAGCGGATATTCTGCTCGAACAGCTCCTTGTTACCGGAGAAAAAGGACTCCAGGACCGGCTTGTGCACAGGGTGCGGAACGTGATCCACCCGATAATAGGAGCGGGAAAAACCGGCCAGCCTGGCGGAACGCATCTGCAGCAGCAGGTGCATGGTGCGTGTGATGCCCAGCAGCTTTTTGGTCAGGAAATTGGCCACGCGGCTGACGAGCATGTACCATCGGCCATCTGATTTCATCCGGCTCCATTCCCCTCTGGCCACGATCCTGTTACCAATAAAAAAGTCATCCGGATGGACCTTCGCGGTGACCACAAAATCATCGTTGAAGTAGACAAAGTTCTCCGACAGGCCAGGAATGCGCCATAGTGCCGTCTCGATGGTACGGCTGTTGTAGCTGGGCAGCGCCCATTCGTAGCCGGTGAAGATGTCGGCATGATCCACGAGCGAGATGTTGTGCTTCAGCCGCACCTCATGTGTCAGAAAATCCGGACATTGCCGGTCGGTGACCAGATAGATGTTGCGAATCCACGGGGCGAACGTTCGGATGGAAGCGATGCAGAAGCGCAATTCCCCGTTGTCGAGAAACCGGGTGTCATCGCCGCGGGAGGCGATCGGGAGGGATGCAGCCGCATCCTCCTGGTTCAGAGCCAGCATACGCCTCCTGCGGTGCTCCGGATCGTTGCCGTCCACCCAGGTTATCACCGCATCAATAGGGCCGGTGGTGTCGGTTTCGCTGTTCATATCGGTCTTACTGGTTCTGCCTGACGCAAGGTACACATAATCACGGCAGAATGTAAGTTACGGAACGGAAAGACATATTCCTGCAGCTGGACGGTCATTGCCCAAGCATCTCATCGGCGCATTTCCAGGCCAGTTCGGCGCAGTCTATGCGCATGGGGTAGGCCTTCACCTCGCCGAGAGCCAGCATGCCGTCCGTCAGAGCCAATGGATCCTCCGGGAGGTTTCCCTGCTCTTCGCTTCCCGGACCGGCAGCGGCACCGGTTTCAGGCTCATCGCGGATCCATTGCCGGAACCGGGCGATCCGGCTGCGGGCCTTTCCGGCTGTCATTCCTTTGAGCGTACTGCAAAGGATGGATGCCGATGCGAGACAATACATGCAACCCTCGCCTTCAAAGCGGATCTCCTGCAGCCGGCCGGCTTCAAGGCGCATCGCAAGGGTGATCCGGTCGCCGCACTTCCGGTTATGGATTTCGTGGCGATGGTCGGGATGGGCAACCGCGCCCCGGTGCCGGGGATTGCGGTAATGGTCGATCAGGATGGAGGTACCTGACATGACACGACTCACTTTTTCTGGTCGGGGGGAGTTGTTTCGGGGTCCCTCTCATCGGGGCCTGCTGTACGGGAATCCTTCCCATCAGAATCCGCTACGGCGGTATCCTTATCATCATCAGGGCCTGCTGCACGATGATCCTTCTCAACTGGAGCTTCTGCACCGGCTTCTGCGGTATCTCCAGGGACGGTATCCCCGGAAGCCGGAGTGTCATCCTGCTCCTTCCGGACGTACTCCGGCATCAGCTTCTTGTAGAAAATAATGAGGGTGATGATGGAGATGGATATGGCCATATCCGCCACATTGAAGATGTACGGAAAGACATCAAAATCGCCTATTCTCAGTTTGAAATGGATGAAGTCGACCACATGTCCGTCCAGCACCCCGCCGTAACCGCCAACGCGGGCCATGAAGATGCGGTCGGTTATGTTGCCGAGCGCCCCGCCCACGATGAGCCCCATGCAGGCCATGTAGGCCATGCCGGCCGGGTTCATGGTTTTCCAGACATAGACCAGGATAATCACGGTGGCGGCGATGGCAACCAGGCTGATCACCCAGGTGTCGGCCCAGTGAATCCCCAGGGCCATGCCCGGATTCTTGGTGAAATTGAACGCAAGCCACCCATCGATAAGCGTAAAACTGTGCAATTCGGGGGTGGTGCGGATCCAGTATTTACTGAGCTGATCCAGCAGGAGAACGGCCAGCGCCGTTGCTCCGAACACGGTCAGTTTCCTGCGTGTCTGATCCAAAACGGTTATCGCCTTTTCAGTTTGGCTTCGATGCTTATCTGGGTATGGGGTACCGCTTCAAGCCGTCCTTTTGAAATTTTCTTTCCGGTTACCTTGCAGACACCATAAGACTTGTTGTTGATGCGATGAATTGCATCATCAAGATATTTGATGAACTTGCGTGTCCGGTTGTACAGCATGTAGGTCTTCTCTCTCTCCTGGGCATCCGTGCCGGCATCCGCCATGTGGAATGAGTAAGCGGACTCGTCCGAAGAGTTCTCGGTGCTCTCTTTAAGCGCATCCATAAGGATGTTCAAATCCTTCTCGGCCTCTTGCCGCTTTTTCATTATAATAGCGCGGAAGTATTCCAGTTCCTCGTCGCTGTACGGGGATATGCGTTCCCCTTTGTCTTTTGTTTCCTTGCTCATAGCTGAGAGGATTAATAGTTGGTATTACGTTGAATCGCAATGGTACAACTTTTATCGTCAATTTCCCACTGCTTGATAAAATCATAATCACTGACCGAACCCAATTCTATGGCTTCAGCCAGCGTTTCTCGCTTAACATATTCCTTCATGAAGTCAACAGCCAACGTTATTTCTTCGTCACCATCCAGAAAGATATCAATACGGTCGGTAAGCTCATAATTGGCTTCTTTCCGCATATTCTGGATCCGGTTCACGATTTCGCGGGCCAACCCTTCGCGGATCAGGTCCTCGTCGAGTTCCGTGTCCAAAGCTACGGTGACACCGGATTCGGTTTCCACCGACCAGCCTTCCAGCCCGTGCCGTGCGATCGTAACATCATCGGGGCCAAGCGTTACCGGATCCCCGTCAGGGAGTTCCAGCTGCACCGACCCTTTCGACTCAAATTCACTGATCTGCTCCGTCGTAAGCTCCTGTACCGCAGACGCCACGGCTTTCATCCGCTTGCCCAGTTTCTTGCCCAAAACCGGATAATTCGGTTTGGCACTTTTCTGGACGATGCCGGAATCGTCGTCAACGTATACGATCTGCTTAACGTTTACTTCGTCCAATATAATATCTTTTACGGAATCTATCGCCCTGCGTTGTTCATCGCTGTTGGCCGGCACAATGAGCTTGGATAGCGGCTGGCGTACATTGACATTGATCTTGTTGCGGATGCGCAGGACAATCGAGGAGATCGTACGGGCCATATCCACCCGGTATTCCAGCTCACGGTCGATGGCCGTCTCTTCAACGGACGGATAGAAGGCCAGGTGCACCGACTCCTCTTCGAATCCGGTCACGGTATTCAGATTGCGATAGACCCATTCGCTCAGGAACGGGGCTACCGGGCTGGACATCTTGGCCAGGTTGACCAGGCATTCGTAGAGCGTCTGGTAAGCGGCGGTCTTGTCCAGGCTTTTGCCCTCTTTCCAGAACCGGCGGCGGCTTCGGCGTACGTACCAGTTGCTCAGGTCGTCGGCGAACCGTTCGATCTCACGCACGGCGCGTGTGGGCTCGTAGTCATCCAGCAGCGCATCCACCTTCTTGATGGTGGTGAACTGCCGCGAGATGATCCATTGGTCCATTTCAGGACGGTCCGGGTACGCTATGGGCACGCCCGAGTAAGTCCACTTGTCGATGTTGGCGTACATGGCCAGGAAGGAGTAGGTGCTCACCAGCGT
>SKNT01000089.1 GCA_007120385.1 Balneolales bacterium | reverse complement strand
CAGTTCTACCAGATCTTTCTGAGCTGGTGGAACAGTATTAACATGTAACACATTGTTTACCAAACAACTAATTGTATCTCCAACATGAAACGAACAGGACAGCCTCCGGCTGACACACAGGTGCATGATGAAAACGTCATGGACATTCTATGTGACCTTATGAATCCAAAGTTATTAAACAGATGAACCGAAGGTCGCGAAGCGCTATGTCCATGACCGTCGCCCGGTCACACAGGAGCATGATTAAAAACGTCATGGGCATTCTATGTGACTTTAGAAATCCAAAGTTTTAAACACATGAAACCGTTTGCTTTTTCCTTCTTTACTGCACTTCTCCTTCTGACATATTCGTGTTCATCCACACGGACGGCAGTGGATCCGGCCGAAGAAAAGGTTCTTGTCGTTCCGGCCGGAGTGGACAGCCTCACGGCAGCGGAAGCCCGGAAACTTGCGGAAGAATCTTTTGTATCCCTGGATGAGGAGCTGCGGGCAGAGCGCCTGAAGGAACAGGCACAGGCCTGGAGAGCAGAAAGCGATACCATCTGGCACTACCTGGAGCTGGAACATCCCGACGATCACGAAGTGACGGATCAGGACAACCTCGAGGCCATAGAGGCTTTCAATGAAGCCGCTGATTATATCCGTGACATAGATGCCCTGCAGCGCACGCGCAGCGCCGAAGACGAGGAGATGCTGCAAGAGTATGCCCTGCTGGTAGACCGGGCCATCGGATCCTTTGAGGAAGCGCTCCGCCTGAACCCCTTTGACAGCGAGGTACGACTCTGGCTTGGGCAGCTTTATGGTATAAAAGCATCACGTTTGAATGAACAGCAGGAACACAGAAAGGCCATCGAAGTACTTGAAAAGCTTGCCCGTTTGGAAAAAGGCGACCACGTAGTCTATTACGCTCTTGCAGAAAATTATTTCAGTCTGGGGAATTACCGGGTTGCCGCTGATAATTTTGACCGTGCCATCCGCACCCTGAGGGATGTTGTTCCACTCTCCGACTACTATGACGAACACGGGGCCATGAGCCAGCGTGACTCATCCAACCTCTTCATCTATACCTATTACAAGGGGTTGTCGTTTCTGCACCTCTACAACACCCCCAGATCCCTCGCAATTTTTGATGAAGCCATGGACCTGGCGCTCACGGAAGACGACAGGCAGTCGGTTCAAAGCGAGATTGATTTCATCAACTGGGATAACGGGAATATCCGTGCCAGTCTGGAGCGTGAACACATAATCACACGGCTGGTAAACCAGGGCCGTATGGAAGAAGCCGAACAGCGTTTCAAAGAGCTGATGCCTGATCTGCGATCTGACAAGGCGAGGGATGAAATAGACTGGAGACTGGCGGTGGTGGAATATCAGAACGGAAAAGAAAAAGAAGCGGCAGAGCGCCTGCTTCAACTGGTGAGCCGGTCCGAGACCAACAACGATGGCCTGCCGACGAATTCCGATTACATGCGTTATTTCAACGATTACGGACTTATCTGTTTCAACATCGGGCAAAGCTATCTGGCTGAACGTGACCGCCGAAATGCTCTGGCCTATTTCATGCAAAGCTCCAAAGTTAACTGGAGGAACCGGGCCAGGGCTTACCTTCAGATTGCAAACATCCTCAGCAACAACGTCCCTGAATCCATCCGCTATGCTACTCTCGCCGAAAGCGAAAGAAATTCCCTGAATGAACAGGACCAGCGGACCCTGTACAGCCTGCTTACCGATCTTCACCGGCGGAATGGCGACATGGATGAAGCCAGAAGATACCATCAAATTTGGAGGAACATCTAAGTGGCCGCGTTCACCCGGATACATACCCTCTTCTTCCTGTCGCTGTTTTTTCTGATGTCATTCACGGCAACAAGCAGTGACAGGCCCTCACTTGCAGAACCGCAGGTTTCCCAGATCTTCCGGAATATTGCCGAGATCACGGACAGGGCATCCATTGAATGGATCCTGGACGATTTCCTGATCGCCGAGGACCCTGACCTGGTAGAACGGCTTGAAATTATTGATGTCAGCAACATCGGTTTCGGCAGGGATGATATCGTGGTGGTTTATCCATCGTTGAATGTCTACATCGTGGAACAGCCCTCGCGGGAACTGACGGAGATCATGCGCTCCTGGGGGATACAGGAGCAGCGCAGGGATGCAAGCAACGAACTCAGTCCCGATTATTTTTATCCTGACCAGGCTGATACGCTCAGTGAAGAAGAACTGCGTGATCGGCAACTCGAGCTCGTTCAGGGATCGATTATTGCCGACCTTCTGGAATCGGTCAACAGGAACTATACCGATATGCCCATCAGCCTTCGCTTTGAACGGGATCAGGAGGGATTCACTTTCCAGATCTGGAATTATGACAGAAATGCATTTGCCTTCCACCCGAGACCTGCTGCTCCGGATACAGTCGGGGTGTACGATTTCATGTACATGGTGGCGGCTGATACCGTAATTATTGCCGATACGGTGATGTACGACCTCATGTTCATCAACAAATCCGTTCAGGAAATCATTGAAGTGCCGCTGCAACCCGCCGACCGCCAGGTGATTCGCACCACCAACCTCCCCTGACACGGTACCCCTGACGGCATGGATTGCCTGGCTGCCGATACCAGCTTCAACACAGGCACAGCCCAATTCTACCTTCGGGTGTCAAACTCGGGTGTCAAACCGGTAGAGTCCCTCTTCCAACGCGGCATGAAATGCATCCCGGTACTCCCGGGAAGTAACTCCCCGGTTGATAAGGCTGTACTTGTCCGGCTTCCGCAGCACCATGCCGTCCGGCCGGTATTGATCCATAATATTGATCCACGTATCCCGTGATATTTCATGGGCAAGAAAGCGGAAAATCTGCCGGGCATCATCCGTTTCACCGGGCATCACGAGGTGACGGACAAGCAGTCCGCGCCTTGCGAGACCTTTTTCATCAAAACGAAGTGGTCCAACCTGCCGGTGCATTTCACGAAATATCTGCCTGGCGACCGCCGGGTAATCCTCCGCACCAAGGTAGCGTCGTGACTTTTCGCTGTCCCAGTACTTGAAATCAGGCATGTAGATATCCACGATCCCGTCCATCAGTTCCAGGGAGTCCATCGAATCATAGGCGCTTGTGTTGTATACCAGCGGGACCCGTAGTCCCATTTCAACAGCCGGGGGTATGGCCTCCATGAGCTGCGGAACCACATGCTCGGGCGTTACGAAGTTGATGTTATGACATCCCTGTTCCTGCAGTGAAAGCATGAGCCGTGCCAGCTCACCTGCGTCGTGAATAGCCCCCTGTCCGCGCCAAGAAAGTTCATGATTCTGGCAGAAGACGCATTTCAGGTTGCAAAATGAGAAGAATATGGTTCCCGAACCCATCCATCCGCGCAGGCCATCTTCTTCTCCAAGATGCGGGAAAGCACTGCAAACGGCGGCATAGCGCCCCGACCTGCAGACACCGTGTTCGTTTTCAAGCCGGTTCACCTTGCAAAGGCGCGGACAAACGGTACAGGAGGCAAGAAGCGCCAGCGCTTTTTCGCGTCGCTGTTCAAAAACCCCCGGATTTTGTTCATACAGTTTCAGGTAAGCCGGGACAAACTCCTTTTCCGGCAGAACCCAATCCTGGCCCCCGACATAGTCCGGAAGATCTCTTTTGCTGTTTTGCCAAAGCATATCTGAATGATTCCGTTCTTGTTATGAGGTGACCGTTACGGCTCCGCTTTAGCGATCTTTCGGCTGCTGCATTACGGCGTTTTACCGGCCATGCAACTGCTTCATCTCACCGCTTTCCGTACAGCCGCTCAGCGTGGTCCTCCATGTGGTTCCTTCTTCTTTACTGGTAACGATGCTCCCGGCCTCATAGCTTGTCGATTTTTCTGCTTCGATAAATAACGGCGGCTCCAGGTAGTAGGGAAAGTATTCCGTTTTCAGGATCCGGAACGGCTGAAGGCCGAGCCCAGCTCAACATGCACATTACGGATTCCCTGCTCTTCGAGTTTGTACCTTGCCCGGTCCACCCGTTTTCCGTTTTTCCCGACGGCGACAACCTCCGTACCGGGATCATAGTGAAAAGGGTGTCAGCATCGCCGAATCCAAGCTCCAGCACCTTCCCCTTGAGCGTCCTGAGCCGGGCAAGAAAAAACTGCTCTTTGAATCTGTTGTATCGGCTCATCAGGCGTGGATCTGTGTTTTGATCAGCTCGGGATACGTGCATGCAAACTGCATCCCCGGTTGCCGGCTTGTACGGCATCAGTCTATTGATAGACGCGGATTGGCACCCGCTGCGACAGGCGGATGCGCACATTCCTGCTGCGGTCGTTTTGTACTTCCCTGTACCACTCTTCGTTGTAAACGACACCGGCAGACTCCATTACATGCCGGGCCAGTTTCATTGCAACCTCATTGGTCACACGGATGGATCCGTGGGAAGCCGCCCTGCCGATGGAAGACGGTTCAATGGTGCCGTGTATCGATCTGGGTGCATCGTAGATAAGCTGGGCCTTGCCAAGGGGGTTGTCCGGGTCGCCCGGAGCCATGATCGCACGGTACCAGGCCCATTCTTCGTCCGGCGGGTGCCACCACGGATTCCAGACCACCTCATAGATGCCCCAGTTTCCGGTTCGTGTCGGCCATTCGGGCTTCCCCACCGCTACCGGATAAGACGCTACTTTCTCCCTGCCGCTGAAGACGTACAGTTCACGCTTACTTATGCAGACTTCGATCCGCATATTCTTCAATGCAAAAGAACGCTCCAGACCCGATGCCACTGTTGCCACACCGACCGTATCCGGTGCCAAACTGCTCTTCTGGTCTGCTTTGCCGTCTTCTTCCAGCGCCTGAATACCGGTCACCACTTCCAGAACGGGAAAGATTTTTTCCGTCGGCGGATCCGGCTGCGGTTTATCAGGGGGACCTGTATCGGGGTGTGCCATCAGGTGAAACGGGATGGATATGATCAGGCAACCCAGGAGTACTGCGACTATGGAAAACCGTAATAACATGGCGTCAGTGGCTGTTTGTCTTCGGATCTCAATTTACGAAGTTGTGAATCAAAAATTATTATAACGGTTTTCGGCATTTAATGCCGGAATATGGGTGCCTTAAATAAACAGCCCTTCTTTTGATAACGATTCACAACAAATATCCGCCGTAATCCGTATTTTTATTGTCTAACCGGATTATTGCATGACCACCGGGCATATGACGCTTTAAACCTCCCAAACAGATGAAATACCTGATCCTCTCTGCCTCAATCCTAACCATTCTGCTTACCGGATGCCTTCAGCGCGAGGATTTCGGCTTCGACAATTCCGCGGATATTGAATTCATGGAGCAGTATGCCGAGCGTGATGATGTGACTATTACCCAAAGCGGTTTGATGTACCGCGTGCTGAGGGAAGGGGAAGGCGACTCACCGGAAATTGATTCCAACGTACTTGCCCACTACGAGGCAAGCCTTGTCAGCGGGGATGTGATCGACAGCTCTTATGAACGGGAAGAACCTCTCGAGTTTGTTGTCAATCAAGTCATTTCGGGATTCGCCGAAGGGATTTTGCTCATGCAGGTGGGGGCCGAGTTTGAACTTGTCATCCCCTCGGAACTTGGCTATGGGGACTTTCCACCGCCAAACAGCAGCATCTATCCGGGTGCAACGCTCATCTTCCAGGTAGAACTTCTGGAAATTCTGTAGTCAAGCTTGTATTCAGTCCCTTCAAAGAGTGGCTTCAGAGCTCAGCTGTAGACGATCTCCCGCATCTGTTCAGCCAGCCCCTTGCAGCTGTTGACTTTATCGACGTCGTTGCAAAAGAAGACTTCCTCATCCTCCAGAACGTCCGATCTGCTGCAATGCATGTATTCAAAGTCGATTTTGGCGATGCGCTTGTCGTGCTTGCCACAATAAGCCGCCATCTCCTCAATGGTCAATTCGTGCGGGGGCTTGTCCGCTCCCGGTCCGTCAAACTTCTTGTAATAGTAAAACAGGTAGTGATGCAGGGCACGGCGGGCGAAGAAACACGCCGAGTAGAGTACCACATCCGCAGAAGGACGATACATCTCCTGCTGTGAGCGGTCATAGTCCACTTCCGCCTGTTTCAGGATCTCCTGCAGTTCTTCCTGCATTCCGGATGATGAAGAGGTGCCTTTTCCATTTGCCTGTGCCATAATTATGACTTATTTGAGAATCAAAGGTGATAACCGTAATAGCTATCCCATTATAATGAGGAAATGTTAAAACAAAATGTTTTTTTTGTTTCCTGATGTAACGAACTGTTAGCAGGCTGGAGTGTCCCGAGTCCGTGCGTTTTCAGATCAGTGCCCCGTCCTTACATTCCAAACATGGTAACGGCGTGTCTGGCCCAGATCACTATTGGCGAAAAATAGACGCCAAGCAGCAGTACCGGGACAAGCAGCAACACCAGTATGACCATCGATGACGTATCATAATGGACCGGGCCCTGCGATTCCAGCGGTTCCACAAGGAACATGTTGCGTACCACCCTGATATAATAGAACAGTGAAACGACGGTTGCAAGTCCGGCCAGCGCTACCAGCCAGATCATTCCGGCGCTGATGGTCGCCCCGAAAATGTAGACCTTGGCAATGAACCCGGCCGTTGGCGGGAAACCGGCCAGCGCCACCAGGAAAATTGCCATGGATACGGCCAGAAACGGTGAACGGTGTCCCAGGCCCTGGTAATCGGCAACTTCCTCGGTGTTCAGTTTGTTCGCGATGAGCATCACCACGTAGAACGCGCCCATGTTCATGAACAGGTAGATGGCCAGATAGATCATCATGGCGCTGATGCCTTCATCGGTGACCAGGGCCAGCCCCATAAGTATGAAACCGGCATGGGCAATGCTCGAGTAGGCCAGCAGGCGTTTTATGTTCTCCTGCCAGAGCGCCATCAGGTTGGCAGCCAGCATGGTAACGGCAGCCAGCACCGCCAGGATGAGGTGCCAGGGCATAACTGCCACGACTCCGTCAAAGCCGGGTGCCGCCAGCACTCCCGAATCCATGAAGGAAATCCGGAAAAAACGGATCATCATGGCAAAACCGGCTACCTTGGATGCCGTGGCGAGAAAGGCGGTGATGGTCACCGGAGCCCCCTGGTACACGTCCGGCGCCCAGAAATGGAACGGTACCGCCGTGATCTTGTAGCTGAATCCGACGATGATCATGATTACGCCCAGATAAAGTGCCGTGGTCTGTTCCACACCGGCCTGAAGAGCGTCCCGCACCCCGTAGATATCCACCGCGCCGGTGACGCCCACCAGCAGCGAAATGCCGTAGATCAGGAATCCGGAGGATACGGAACCGAAAATGATATACTTCATGGACGCTTCCGCAGATCTGCGCAGCGTCTTGGTGAACCCGGCCAGTACATAGGAACTGATGCTGGTGAGCTCGAATGCCAGGTACATAAGGAGCAGGTTGGTCGCCCCGACCATCAGGAACATCCCGAAAATGACCCCGGTGATGAGCATGTAATATTCGCCGATGCGGGAACTGTTGTATTCCAGCTCCCGGCTCTTCATGGAGAAAAGAACAATGAAGAGTCCGGCCACCAGCAGCACCCCCTTGAAGAATACGGCAAACGGGTCCACAGCCAGGGTGTCGCTGAAGATGGAGACGTTCCATCCGCGCTGACCCACCAGCAGAACGGCCGTGACGGCAAGTCCGGCCAGCACCACCCAGGCGACGTTGCGGTTCCGCTCCCTGAGGATCAGGTCGGCGACAATGGCCGCGACCAGTGTCACCACAAGGGCAATTTCCGGAAGGAAACGGTAAATACTTTCAATGATGTGTTCAGCCATACGTAATTCGGATTATCGCAAACCTTT
>SKNT01000058.1 GCA_007120385.1 Balneolales bacterium | reverse complement strand
TTACCGCCCGGTTGAGTCCTGACGAATCCTGGTGTGTTGTGTGGAGTCCCGGATGTCCTGTCCCTGTAACATGGCTCCCTGCAGTGTTGGTCATGTCAGGCTCCTTATGATTGCTGCTTCCATTTGATGTTGCATCCGAGCGAGGGTTTCTGGTCTTCGGTCGGCTTCCTGCCGTCGACCAGCGCCTGCATGGCCGCTTTCAGATCCGCGCCGGTGACCGGTTCGTTGTTTCCGGGACGGCTGGCATCGAACTGGCCGCGGTATACCAGTTTCAGGTCTTTGTCAAACAGGTAGAAATCAGGGGTGCAGGCGGCGTTGTAGGCCCGGGCCACATCCTGGCTTTCATCGAACAGATAGGGGAACCGGTATCCATAAATTTTGCTCTCTTCAGCCATTTTGTCGGGGGCGTCATCCGGGTAGTTTTCCACGTCGTTGGAGTTGATGGCCACCACGCCAATCCCCTTGTCGATGTATTCCGATGAAATCTGGACGAAGCGTTCCCTGATGTGCTTGACGAACGGACAATGGTTGCAGTAAAAGACAACGAGCAGGCCGTGTTTGCCGGCAATCTGGTCTCTTGTGAACATGTTTCCGTGTGGATCAGGTAAAGCGAAATCCGGGGCTTCGGTCCCCAATTCAAGCATGTTGGATGGAGTGCGTGCCATTATAATCGATTTACTAAGTGTATGTGAGTTGAGAGACAAAAGGCCAAGATAATTGATTGAGGCATGGATTGCCATATTTATGGGAGAGGATGGGGCCATCCGTGGTAAAAAAGCATTTTTCATTATGTAAAGGTTCTGCAACCTCTTATTTTTAGTTTTTCTGCACCAACTGATACCCATATGGATTCCCATTCGCAGCCTGTCAGACCCGATTTCAGCACGGTGCGATTTATCTATTTTGATCTGGATGACACGCTGATTGATCATTTAAAGGCCCAGGAGCGTGCCCTGGTGGACGTATGGACGCAGTATCCCGAGCTGCAGCGGACCGAACCGAAGGTATTTGCATCGGAATTTGCCGGGACCAATTACCGTCTGTGGGAGGCGTATCGCAGCAGTGAGGTGAGCCAATCCGAGTTGCGCCGTTTGCGTTTTGAGCAGACATTCCGGCAGATCGGTGTGGGGACACTGGACTGGCGTGAGGTGGATGAGATCTACATGGACTGCTATTCTCGCCACTGGGACTGGATTCCGGATGCACGTGACGCCCTTATGCAGGTTTCCCGTCACTTTCCGACCGGTATCATGACCAACGGTTTTACCTTCGTCCAAAAGAAAAAGTTTGAGTATTTTTCCCTCAACCGTTACGCCCGTCATCTGATCATTTCCGAGGAAGTGGGATATTTGAAACCCGACCCGCGCATTTTTGCATTTGCTGCCGAAAAAGCAGGTTTTAAGCCTTCCGAACTACTCTATGTGGGTGATTCCTATTCATCCGATATCCTGGGCGGATGCCAATGCGGCTGGAAGACGGCCTGGTATCTGCAGCCTGGCAAGGCCCCGGAGCGGCATCTCGCTGATCTGGTTTTTTCCGGATTCCGCGAACTGTTGCAGGCCTTGATTCCCGACACCAATACCAACCCAACCTGAACCACACCATCCATCATGTCCCAATTGCGCTTTTCCGAACCCGAAGTGACGATTGAACTGGCCAGGGAACACGGCCTCACCAACGAAGAATTTGCCAAAATATGTGAATACCTTGGCCGCACGCCCACCTTTACCGAGCTGGGTGTCTATTCGGTCATGTGGAGCGAACACTGTTCGTACAAAAACTCCATAGCCGTGCTCAAGACTCTGCCGCGCACCGGTCCGACGCTGCTGGTGGAGGCCGGCGAGGAGAATGCCGGACTGGTGGATATCGGCGACGGCCTGGCCTGCGCGTTCAAGATCGAAAGCCACAACCATCCCTCGGCCGTGGAGCCCTACCAGGGTGCGGCAACCGGCGTCGGAGGCATCCATCGCGACATTTTCACCATGGGCGCGCGCCCGATCGCGGCCCTTAACTCACTGCGGTTCGGTTCCATGAGTGAACCGCGTGTCCGGTATCTGGTGGATGGGGTTGTCCGCGGAATCGCGGATTACGGTAACTCTTTCGGGGTTCCAACGGTCGGCGGCGAAGTCTGCTTCGACAAAAGCTACGAGGGCAATCCGCTGGTGAATGCCATGAGCGTGGGAACAGTGAAAGTTGGCGAAACGGCTTCGGCTGTGGCCGATGGCGTGGGCAACCCGGTTATCATCGTTGGCGCGTCAACGGGCCGCGACGGCATCCACGGGGCCACCTTTGCCTCCGAGGAGATCAGCGAGGCCAGCGAGGCCAAGCGTCCGAGCGTGCAGGTGGGCGATCCGTTCACAGAGAAATTATTGCTGGAAGCGACTCTGGAGGCGCTCAAAACCGGCGCCGTGGTGGGTATCCAGGACATGGGGGCGGCCGGCATCAGCTGCTCCAGCTCCGAGATGAGCGCCAAGAGCGGCACGGGCATGCGGCTGGACCTGGACAAGGTGCCGCTGCGCGAGGACGACATGAGCGCCTACGAGATCCTGCTTTCCGAGAGCCAGGAGCGCATGCTCATCGTGGCTCAAAAAGGCCGGGAGCAGGAGGTGATGGATGTATTTGCCAAATGGGACCTGAATGCCGTTGTGATCGGCGAGGTGACCGATTCGGGGCGTGTGGCCTATTTGCGGGACGGTAACGTCAAGGCTGACATACCCGCGCATTCGCTGGTACTTGGCGGAGGCGCACCCGTTTACATACGCGAAACACAGAAACCCGATTATCTTGAAAAGACGGGGACAACCGATCTGTCGTCTTACATTGATGTTGAGGATGTCGAAGGCATCATGATGAAGCTGCTCTCATCGCCCAACATCGCATCCAAAAGATGGGTCTACGAGCAGTATGATCATATGGTGCGGACCAACACGGTGATTGGCCCGGGTCCGTCCGATGCCGGCGTAGTACGCATCAAGGGTACGAAAAAGGCGCTGGCCCTGGCCACCGACTGCAACGGCCGGTATGTCTACCTGAATCCGCGCAAGGGTGGACAGATAGCGGTGGCCGAAGCGGCACGCAATGTGGTCTGTTCCGGAGCCAAACCGATGGCCATCACAAACTGTCTCAATTTCGGCAACCCGTACAAGCCGGAGGTCTACTGGACCTTCAAGGAGGCCGTAGGTGGCATGGGTGACGCCTGCGAGGTGTTTGGGACACCGGTTACCGGCGGCAACGTGAGCTTTTACAACGAGAATCCGAATGGCGCGGTTTTCCCGACACCGGTAATCGGCATGCTCGGGCTCATTGATGACTACGAAAAGGAGACGACGCGGGCCGGATTCCGTACCGAAGGCGACGAGATCCTCTATGTGGGTGCCCCCAGAATCGGGATCGACGGCAGCGAGTATCTTTCGTTTATCCACGGCATCACGGCGGGGGATGCACCCGACCTTGACCTGGAATTTGAGGCAAAACTGCAAGCGGCCGTCCTGGATGTGATTCGCAGTGGATGGATCGCATCGGCCCATGACCTGTCCGACGGCGGGCTTGCCGTGGCTCTGATGGAAAAGTCGATTTTTTCAGGCCTGGGGGCACGGGTCTCCCTTGACCTGCCCGGACAGAGCGCTACGGAGCTGTTGTTCAGCGAGGCGCAGTCGGGAATTCTGCTGAGTGTGGCGCCGGAAAACCTTGAGCAGGTCCGTCAGGCACTGACCGGATCCGGTATTCCTGCCTACCATCTCGGGACGGTTGCCGGGCAGTATCTGATTGTGGATGAATTTGCCGAGATCCATGTCGATACGCTGAAGAAGATCTACGAGGGTGTGATGCCCGGGGCTCTTTCCCAGACACGGATGGTGTGAGGCGTGGTTTTTGTCTGCCCGGGAACCTGCATGGCATGGTTCGTGTTTGGGCGGCAAAGCAACCATCCACCAATCACCATCCAGATGAACAACAAGGTAGTACTTATAGCAGGCGGAACCGGAGGTATCGGATCGGCTGCAGCCCGCCTGTTTGCCAAAGCCGGGGCAAAGATTGTCATTGCGGCGCGCAACCGTGAGAAAGCCGATGCGATTGCCGCAGAAATCAATGAATCAGGGGGAGAGGCCTGGGCCGTTGATCTGGACGTGACCGATGTATCGTCCGTCGACAAAATGACCGATACCGTGATCAAAGAACTGGGACGCATTGATGTGCTCGTGAACGCATTTGGCACCGGTATGATCCAGGGCATTATGGATGTGGATCCGGAAAAAGCCCGGGACGTGCTGGAAATCAATGCCTTTGGCACCATCCTGGTGACACAGGCCGTGCTGCGGCATATGATCCCGGAGAAATCCGGGAAAGTGATCATGTTCCCGGGCATCCTGGGCAAGCACGTGATGCGCAATTCCTCGGTCTATTCCGCCTCCAAATTTGCCGTCACCGGGTTCACAAAGGCGCTGGTGGAAGAGACGCGGCGCCACAACATCGGATTTACACTGCTCTACCTGGGCGGAGTGGCAACGGAGTTCTGGGACAACCCGGACGTGGACATGAAAGTGCAGACCGACAAGATGCTCTCGCCGCAGGAAGTGGCCAAAGCCATATACTACGCCGTGAACCAGCCCGGTCCCGGCGTCCTCAACGAGATGGTCATACAGCCGGATTCGCACCAGATGGTGTGACTGGAAGCGGATTATCCGATTTCTTTCAGCGACTTGCTTACGATTTCAATGCATTCGTCGATGTGTTCTTTCCGGACGATCAGTGGCGGACGGAAACGGACGGCGTGGGTGCCGCATGGCAGCATGAGCATGCCGTTTTTATGAGTGGCCTTCAGGAATTTGGGACGCATGGAGGGATCTGCAAAATCGAAGGCGCACATCAGCCCTTTGCCGCGGGCGCTGTGGATGCTGCCGAACTCGTCCACCAGACCATGGATTTTTTCCAACAGGTAGGCGCCGGTTTGTGCGGCGTTTTCCACCAGTTTGTCCTCCTCGATGATTTCGAGGTAGCGTGAAAAACGGACCATATCCACCAGATTGCCTCCCCAGGTTGAGTTGATGCGGGAGGATACGCGGAAGACGTTGGTTTCCAGTTCGTCGATGCGGGTACCGGCGAGGATGCCGCAAACCTGGGCTTTCTTGCCGAATGCCAGGATGTCCGGTTTTGCATAGTGTTCGTGGGCCCAGAATTTTCCGGTGAGCCCCACCCCGGTCTGCACTTCGTCGTGGATCAGCAGGGCCTCGTGTTTGTCGGCAAGGTCACGCAGTGCCTGGTGGAACTCCGGACGGAAGTGGTTGTCGCCGCCTTCACCCTGGATGGGTTCTATTACAATTGCGGCGATGTCGTCCTTGCAGATTTCGAAATGCTTCTCGGCCTGGGCGATGGCTTTCTTCTCCATGGCGATCACCATTTCGGTGTTTTTCTCGTCCATGGGGAAATGCATTTTCGGATTGACCACGCGCGGCCAGTCGAATTTCGGGAACAGGGCCACTTTGTTGGGCTCGGTGTTGGTCAGCGACATGGTGTAGCCCGAGCGGCCGTGGAAAGCCTGCTCAAAGTGGAGCACCTTGTGGCCCTTTTCGACGCGGTAACCCTTACGGAAGTTTTTCTGCACTTTCCAGTCGAAGGCGACCTTGAGAGCATTTTCAACGGCCAGGGCGCCGCCGGCCACGAAGAAGGCGTGCGGCATGTAGTCGGGGATTCCCACGCGGGAGAAAGTTTCCACAAACTCGGCCATTTCGGTGGTATACACATCGGAATTGGAGGGGTTGTGCATGGCCACATATCCGATTTTTTCACGGAACTCCGGGCTGTCCACCATTTTCGGGTGGTTCATACCCAGTGGATTGGATGCGAAATAGGTAAAAAAATCGAGATAGCTGCGGCCTCCTTTAGCATCATGAAGGTAGGGTCCCTGGCTTTTTTTGAGATCCAGGACCATGTCGAAACCGTCGGCAAGGAGGTGCTTGCCAAGGGCGGAATGCACAGCATCAGGCGTAACGAGGGATTTAGAAGTCATGAAACCAATGATTTAATGGTGCAGGCTACAATATATAATTTGGTTGCCCTAAGCTAGTGAAAACCGCACTCAGTACCAAGAATCGGCTGTTTCCTTTTTAGCTTTCCGGGCAAAATCGGTGTTTAAATAATTTGACAATGGAAAATATTTCTCTTACCTTACTAATCTTGCAACTGCGGGGTGGAGCAGCTGGTAGCTCGTCGGGCTCATAACCCGAAGGTCGCAGGTTCGAATCCTGCCCCCGCCACTATAAAGCCTCTGTAAGCGTCATGCTTGCAGGGGCTTTTCTTTACCTGTTCGGGATCATTGTGCGGTTCTCAAAGATGCAATCACCTGCGTGATCGCTTCCCCCAGCTCACCGGGCCCGGAGAGCATGGCCAAGTGTCCGGCGACGGAATCCTGTCTAAAGCGAGCTAACGGAACGGATTGAGGAGCTTCGGCCCTCTGCTTGAGAGCGTTGTTCATGGACTCAAAGCCCTTTCTCGTACCGGTTTCCAGGCCCCTTTACTCCTCACAGGCAAAATTGTCATACGGGATGGTGCGGCTGTTTACACCGATGACATAGCCGGTGCCGTTTTCAACGTTGGTGATACCGTCGGGCAGCATAATCAGGTCCGGGTCCACTTTGGAAAAGTCAACCCAGTCTGTTCCTGCCGAGGCGACGTACAGTTCGCAGTCAGTGATTTCAATGTCGTCCAAGCCCAGAGTGGCGGTGGTAATGGTTTGCCTGTCAATGTACACGCCATGGGTGTTTTCGTTCACCCGGAAAGCGTCACCGATCAGGGAAAGGTGATATGGCTGGGTATATTCAGCCACTTTATGATTGATACGAAAACGAATCTGGATATCGGCCAGGTTTTCTACCTCCCGCATAAGCAGCATGTCGGGCTGCCAGGGTCTGTCAGCCGGCACGAACGTCGGATCGATGTAGTCGTCCGGAATGTCGACTACGACACGGCTCTGCGCACCGTCATTTCTGGTTGCGGTCAACAGGTAGGTGTTTCCGGGCTGAATCCGGGCTTCGGTCCGGACGTTGTAGGCATATATGGTCTCGGAATAGCGGAAAAGGGAATCCCGGAAAGTGTAGGTCTCGCCGGATTCGAGGTTTTTCAGGGTGACGTTCCCGTTCATCCCGCTGCCGTTCTGGTCAATGTCCTCCTGAAGGTTGACCACGCGCATCCATTGTTCATCCAGCGAGGTATCCAGGTACCCTGAAATCGAAAAGATGTACTGGTCATTGTCTTTGAAGGCATTGAGTGATTCGTCGCAGCCATTGAGGAGAAGGCCTGAGAGGAGTACCCCCGCCAGTATCAAAACCACGGTAAAATGGGTACCGGATGACGGTGCGGTTGGCCGCTTGTGACTGTTCTGGCCGGTTTTTGTCGTGCTGTTGCCGATGTTCATGCTACAATACCATTTTTATCGATCCGTAGGGTGCAAAGGGGAGCTGGTCGATGCGCCGCTGCGTGTAAACGTCATAGTAGAACAGGTTCGTACGGTCATAGGAGTTGATCATCCCCAACTGGATTTCCATGCGTGTGGTTCCCATTCGCAAGGTTCGTTTGACAGATACATCCATCCGGTGGAAAACCGGTGTCCTTCCGGCGAAGGGCTGATCGAGGATGACCCTTGGGGTACCGTAGCTGGCTCTGACGTTGGGCAGTCCGCGGTCAAACCGCAGCATGCTGTCGAATCCCATCTGACGTGTGAAGGGGAGTCCGGTGCCCATCTGCCAGCCGACGGAGAACGTGTAGTCGGAGACGTCCAGTGTGACCATGGCATTCAGCTGATGCCGGCGGTCATGGGCCGGATGGTAGCGCTGGATCGGCTGGCCGAACCACTCTGAAAAGCTTTTTTGAGCCGACTCGTACTCGATCCACGAGTAGCCGTATCCAATGAACGAATAAAAGCTGCGCGTGCCGTATTCAAACCGGATGTCGGCACCGTAGACATTGCCGTCGGCCAGGGCCAGATCCGTGGTGAATTCCGCGATTGTGCTCCAGACGGTGACGGGCAGGTTGGTAACTCTTTTGTGATATCCCTCGACGGACAGCTGAAGCCCGCGGGCAAGCCGCTGCTGCCATCCCAACAGGTAGTGCAGGGACCGCATCTGCTTGCCCTCCGGCGCCGGCATCCATGCAAGGAACGCAGAGCCGACATCACGAAGGTCGGTAATACCGGTGATGCTCTGGCTGTAATAGCCGACGGCTGCATTGAATTCCTGGTAATCGGTGCCGAATGGCTGCCATGTGAACCTCAGCCGGGGCTCGGCGGTGAGGCCGAACAGGTCGGTGTAAAAGGTGAATGCGGTTCCGGGACGCCAGGTAATGTTACCCATCGGTATGGACGCTTCGATATAGCTGCCCAGCCCCAGCAGGACATCAATGTCGCCGCTTGGCAGCTGGAAAATCTCCTCGATGTCGTAATTGAGCCATTTCATGTGGAAGTTGATACCATAGCGCACCTCAATGTCACGGACAAACTGGCTGACGTTGAGATCGGTGCTGAGCTTCGTGATGGAGGAGGAGAGGTTGGTCTCGCGCGACCCGCCCATGCCATTGGACAGATGCGATATCCCGGAGTTGAAATCCACGAACAGATCGGGATCGGAGGTGATGTGGGTGCAGCCACCGCCGATCACGACATTCCGCCACCAGAAGTTGTTTCCGAAGTCGGTGTCCAGCTTGCCGCGGTCGTAGGTATGCATACCCATGGCGGAACAGCGTGTCCCGTCGGGGCTGAGTTGTGTGACTTTCAGGAACTGGCTTTCAAAATGGACCGGCTGCTCCTGTCCGAGAAACAGCGGGCTGGTGTGCTCGATCTGCGAACGCCGGAAGCTCCCGATCCAGGAGGAATGGCCCTCGAGAATGGGCCCTTCAATAAGTACTTCGGCCAGAAACGGGCTCAGGGAACCGGAACCGGTTGCATTGTGGAAGTTGCCGTCCCGCATGCGGACGTCCAGCACCGAAGAAACCCTTCCGGAATAGCGGGTTTCGAATCCGCCGGCGTAAAAATCGGCGCTGGCAAGTAATTCTTCCGGGAATGCGGAGAAAAATCCGACGATGTGAAACGGCTGATAAATGGTGAGTCCGTCAATAAGGGACAGGTTTTCAGACGGGGTTCCGCCGCGCACGAAAAGCTGTCCGCCACGGTCGCCTGTTGCCACCACCCCGGGCAGCACCTGCAGGTAGCTGGCCATATCACCGCCGGCGGCGGGAGTGACCACTCGCTGCAAATCCACAGGCGAAACGCGCTGGTGGCCCGCCGTCATGCGGGCGGCCTGGCTGCGCACGGTTATGACCACCTCATCCAGCATTCCGCTGTCTTCCTCAATCCGGGCATTGAAGATCTGAGAAGGTTCTTCGGTAATCTCAATGGGTTCTTCCAGGGTGAGGTAGCCGACATAGCTGATGCGGAGGGTATAGGTTCCCGGAATGATGCTTCCAATGCGGAAGAGTCCGTTCCTGTCGGTTGCGGCACCCCTGTAGAAAATGTCATTCTCATCAAGAAGCACCACATTTGCGCCTTCTACCGGTTGTCCGTCATCGGCATCGGTGATGATGCCACGAAGCTGCACCTGTTGCGCATGGACCGGAACTATCAGAAAGAGCGCTAGTATTGCCGTCAGCGGCAATCGGTAAACAAGAAATTGAATTGCAGATAAATACATGTCCCTGAGCGAGGCAGATTTCAAATAAGAAATAAATAGCTAAAGTACGCAATCCATAGAACTAAAGTTGCAAAAAATGGTCAAATTATTTAATAGGCATCGGTTTGGGGCCAGTTTCCGGCCGGAAACTGGGAAAATTCCGGCACTTATGAAAAAGCAGCATCCGATGCAATTTTTAATGATGCAGCGCCTGCGCCACGTCGGAAATGATATCGTCGATGTGCTCCAGACCGGCCGATATGCGCACCAGCCCCGGTGTGATTCCCACCGCCTGACGCTCCTCTTCCGTCAGTTTTGAATGCGTGGTGGATGCGGGGTGTGTCACAATCGAGCGTGTGTCGCCCAGGTTTGACGAGATAGATAGCATCTGCAGCTGGTCGATGAAGTTGCGTGCCGCATTAAATCCACTGGAAAAATCAAAAACAAGTACTCCACCGCCCTGTTTCATCTGGTTGCGGGCCAGTGCGTATTGCGGATGCGATGGCAGGAAAGGATACCTCACCCGGGTGATTTCCGGCTGTTTTTCAAGGAACCGCGCCAGTTCCAAGGCATTTTCACAGTGACGATCCATGCGAACGGCAAGGGTCTCCAGGCTTTTTGAAAGCACCCAGGCATTGAAAGGGGACAGGGCGGGACCGGTATGGCGGGCGAAGAAGCGAAGCTTCTCAATGAGTTCGGCCTTTCCGGCCACCACACCGCCAAGTGTGCGGCCCTGACCGTCGATGAATTTGGTTGCGGAGTGGACGACCAGATCTGCACCGTATGGTACCGGCTGCTGCAGATAGGGGGTCGCAAAGCAGTTGTCTACGTTCAGGATCAGGTTGTTCTCTTTTGCAAACTTTCCTGCGAATTCCAGGTCGATCAGTTCCAGCCCGGGGTTTGATGGAGTCTCAAGAAAAAGCACCCGTGTTTCCGGTCGCAGTGCCGCTTTCCACTTATCCGTCAGGGTTGCATCAATATAGGTATGGCTTATGTTCCAGCGGGGGAGAAGCTGTGTGAGAATCTGGTGGGTGGACCCGAATATGGCGCGTGCCACAAGGATGTGATCACCGCTGTTGAGCAGGCCGGCCAGACTAACGAATACGGCCGCCATTCCCGAGGCTGTGGCTATCCCGTCTTCCGTTCCTTCAAGTTCGCAGATTTTGCGGATGAACTCGTCGGTGCTGGGGTTGCTGTAGCGGCTGTAGACATTGCCTTCGGCATCTCCGGCAAAGAGGGCCTGCCCGTGCTCCGCCGAGTCAAAGACGAAGCTGGATGTAAGGTATAGGGGCACCGAGTGTTCGCGGTGCTGTGATCGTGCCGCCTGCTCCCGGATCGCCCGTGTTTCAAATTTCTTTTCCATATCAGTTGTACCGTGTCTGAACCACTTCCGGTATGGGCAGTTCAATTGTGATGGTGGTTCCATTGTCCGGTTCCGATTCAATGAACAGGTTGCCCCGGAACTGGCGGACCACATGCAGTGCTTTGGTCAGGCCGAAACCGCCCCCCATGGTGCGGATGGATTCGGCATTGGTGGCCCGGTACCCGTACTCGAAAACCATGGGAAGCTCATCCTCCGGAATACCTATTCCGGTGTCCGAAACCAGGAAACGGAGCAGACCGTCTTTTTGCCGCAGTTTCATCCGGATTGTACCGCCCGGCGGTGTGTATTTTCGTGCATTGGATACCAGGTCCCTGATCACATCCTTGAAAAGCAGCGGCATGATGATCGTTTTGCCATAAACGGTTTTGATGTCCGTGAGAATGAGGTAGTCTTTTTCTTGTTCCCTTTTGTCATCCATCACGATGCGAAATCTTCCCCTGCTGTTTTTTTCCTGCGTTTTGAAATAGGCCTCAAACTCATTCCTGAACGCATCCACACTTGTTTCATGCCATTCATCACCTTTGGGCAGGCGCAGGTTGAGTTCCTCCAGCCGGTCATCAAGCACAAGGAATGTCTGCTCAAGCAGGGCGCGAGCCTCACATACCTCGGCAAGCGCCTTCTCTCCGACGATTCTTTTCTCAAGGGCGTGAAGTGTCCCGCGAATCAGGTTCTTAAACTCCCTGACCTGCTGCAGAAAAAAATCGTTCAACGAATCGTTTCGGGCTTCCCCCAGCAATCTTCTTGTATGTGCCAGTGCATTGTGGAGATCCAAATTGTGCTCATTGTCCAGCAGAAGCAGTTCCAGCTGAGAGTATATCACGTTCAGAAGATTGATAAACGAATGCATTTCAAGCTCGTTTATCTGTCCGGATGTGAGATTTCGGAGGGTTGAATCGCTGTCTGGGATGATCTTATGCATGAAATGGATCGGTAATTATTTGAAAAAGTGACATGTTGACAATAATTGCAAAAGCAAAGTGAGCGGCGAAGCGTCCGGAAATTGCGCTCACGGGGTGTTCACCCTTTATCAACAGTCCAGTCCCATGTAATGTTCGCGGTTTTTTCCACGATTTTTGCAACCGAGCAGTAGGTTTCCATGGACAAACGGACTGCCCGATCGACTTTTTTCTCATCCAGATCCCCCTTCAGGTAGAAATGAAGGTGGATGTCGGTGAACAGGGCCGGGGTCTTGTCCTTTTCCCGCTCGGCTTCCATCTCGATCCGGAAATCCTCCACGTGCTGGCGCTGTTTCTTGAGGATGTCGAGCACATCCATGGAACTGCATCCAGCCATGCTCATCATCAGCACTTCCATGGGCCGCGGAGCCTTGTCGGATCCGCCAATTTTCGGGGCCCCGTCCATCTCAATGACTTTGCCCCGTTCATTCTCCGCCTCCAGGTGGAAAGCATCATCAATTCGTCTAAGTCGGATCTTCATGAATGTAACCGTTTTAGTGACAACCCTTTCTTGGGTATTTAAAGTAAAACTAAATAATATAACGAGATATCCGATCCGATGCTCATTTGCTATTGTTTCAATTAATGGCAATTTTTAAGGTTGATTTGTAAAACCCAGAAAAACCAATGAATCCAGTAGATCTAACGGTTTTTGTTCTTTATTTCGTCATCATTCTTGGCATCGGTGTTTACTTCTATTTCCGGAACAAGGGTGCGGAGGAATACTATATTGGTGGCCGGAAGATGGACTACAAGCATGTCGGTCTGTCGGTGGTGGCCACTGATGTCGGCGGTGGTTTTTCCATTGGCCTGGGCGGACTCGGTTTCGTAATGGGCATTTCCGGTTCGTGGATGCTCTTCACCGGATTGCTCGGAGCCTGGCTTGCCGCCGTTTTCCTGATTCCCAAAGTCAAGAATCTTTCGACGGAACAGGGCTTTTTCACCATGCCTGAGGTGTTCAGCCATTTTTTCAATGCCCGTGTGGCCTTTCTGGCAGGCATCATCTCGGCGATCGGCTACGTCGGTTTCAGCAGCTCCCAGATGCTGGCCGGCGCACGTCTGGCTTCGGCCTCCTTCGACGGCTTGAGCCTGAATGCCGCACTGTACCTTATGGCATTCATTATTGTGGTCTATACTGTCATGGGCGGGATAAAAGCGGTCATCTATACCGATACCTTCCAGTGGATTCTTCTGCTTGGGGGGCTCATCTTCGTCGGCATCCCGATCGGGTACATGGCCGTTGGCGGATTTGAGGTGATACAGGCCACCGTGAAGCCCGAAATGCTCTCACTGCGGAATATCAGCTGGCAGCAAATGGTTAACTGGGGCTTCACCATTCTCCCGATCTGGTTTGTGGGCATGACCCTCTATCAGCGCATCTATGCCACACGGTCGGAAAAGGAGGCGCAAAAGGCGTGGTACCTGGCCGGGTTGCTGGAGTGGCCCGTGATGGCTTTCATGGGGGTGCTTCTCGGACTTTTCGCATATGTGGCCGCCGAACAGGGCATGTTTTCCTACATGGGGTACGATTCGGCATCCCAGATGCATCAGGAAGAGGGCTTGCCGATGCTTCTGAGAACCGTGCTTCCGATCGGACTGATGGGACTTATGATGTCCGCCTACTTTTCGGCCATTATGTCTACGGCCGACAGCTGCCTGGTGGCGGCATCCGGAAATGTGACAACGGATATCATCGAAAAAGTGTTTAAGATAGATACAAGCAGGATTTCCATGATTCGCCTGTCACAGTTGGTCACACTGGTACTCGGGGTGCTGGCCTTTCTGCTGGCAGCGATCTTCGACACGGTTTTGCAGATTATGCTTTACTCGTACGCATTCATGGTATCGGCACTGCTGGTGCCGATTATTGGGGGCATTTACTGGAAACGAAGCAGCAACACTGCCGCCTGGTGGTCCATGATCTCCGGCGGAACACTGACGCTTGGACTGACTCTTCTCTCGGATCCGAATCTGCCTTTTGAAGTGCCATTTCAGTTTGCAATGCCGCTGGGCCTTGATCCCATCATATTCGGATTGGCCGCATCACTGGTCATTTTTGTCAGTTTCTCTGTATGGATACCGGACAGGAAACCGGCCTGAATGACTCCCGGGTAGAACCGAATGTCTCCCTGATATTTTTTAGGCACCGGCTTTTTCCAGAACCTGTTTTCGAATAAAAAAGAAAAACAGCTGTTAACATCAACATTCAAACATTGCAATATTTCAGCATGAAATGAACATGACAGCCTCCGGCTGACACACGTGAGGATGATTAAAATCTGTCATGTGAATTCATTCCGACCATAAAAATCGAAATTGATTTAAACAGATGAACCGAAGGTCACGAAGTGCTATGTCCATGACCGTCGTCCGGTCACACAGTCGTATGACTAAAATCGTCATGAAAATTCTATGTGACCTTATAAATCCAAAGTTTTTAAACACATGAAATGTCCATGACCGGACATCTTCCGGTCACACAGGAGTATGATTAAAACGTCATGGACATTCTATCTGACCATATAAATCCTAAGTTTTAAACAGATGAAATCAGAAGTTACTATTGATACCATAACCCCGGAGAACTACAAGGAAGCTTCCGTGACACAGGAACAGGTTGCCGACTTCCTGCATACACACCTTGACCGCTTCCGCGATCCAAAAGACCAGATTATGAAGTGTCTGGATTATGCTCTCGGGAAGATCGAATGCCGGCGCGGATTCATACTGGCTGCGAAAGAGGGAAACGGAGCCATTCTGGGCACCGTTGTCGTTCTGGAAACAGGAATGAGCCAGTACGTTCCGGAAAATCTGCTGGTGTACATTGCCGTTGACGAAAAGACAAGAGGACGCGGAATCGGGAAGATGCTCATGGAAAAGGCGATCGAAACGGCGCTCGGAGACGTTGCGCTGCATGTGGAATCCGACAACCCCGCCCGGCGACTCTACGAACGCATCGGTTTTACCAGTAAATATCTGGAAATGAGGTTTAAAAAATAGTTATGGCTTATCTCAAGCTTTATCGCGACAAACTCAGGCACAACTACGAGTTCCTGCAACACGTGTTCAAGGATCATAATATCGAATGGGGCGTGGTCACCAAGCTTTTTTGTGGAAATGAGGACTATATCCGCGAAGTGATCAACCTTGGCGCCCGTGAGATCCATGACTCCCGCGTCAGCAACCTCAGGGTCATCAAAAACATCGATCCGGAAGTGCAGACGGTCTACATCAAACCCCCGCCCAAAAAGTATATCAGGGAAATTGTGAAATATGCCGATGTCAGCTTCAATACGGAGCTGGAAACCATTCGCCTGCTTTCCAAAGAGGCCGTCCGGCAGGAGCGCAAGCACATGGTCATCATCATGATTGAGATGGGGGACCTTCGCGAAGGGGTCATGAGGGAAGAACTCATCGACTTCTACGGCGAAATCTTCCGGCTTCCGAATATCGAGGTGATCGGACTCGGGACCAATCTCAATTGCCTTCACGGGGTAATGCCCAGCTCCGACAAACTCATACAACTGGCGCTCTACAAGCAGATCATCGAGCTCAAGTTCAGCCGCAAGATCCGGTGGGTGTCCGGCGGCACCACCGTGGTGCTGCCGCTGATACTGCGCGGGGACCTGCCCGACAGCGTCAATCACTTCCGCATCGGCGAGGCGCTCTATTTCGGAGTCGACCTGTTCAGCGGTGATATCATCGAGGGGATGGAGCCGTCGGTGCTCGAGCTTTTTACCCAGGTGATCGAGATCCACGAAAAGCCGCTGGTCCCCAGCGGAGAACTGGCTGCCAACCCGCAGGGGGAAACCATGCGAATCGACGAGGAACTCTACGGCAAGACGGCCTTCCGTGCCATTCTGGATATCGGATACCTCGACATCCAGCCCGATTTCCTCATTCCCAAAAGCCAGGACATCGAAATTGTGGACGCAAGCTCGGACATGCTGGTGGTCAATGTCGGACAGAATGAAAGGGATCTCAAAGTGGGTGATATGGTCAGTTTCCAGCTCAAATACGTTGGTGCACTGGGACTCATGAACTCCAACTACATCGACAAGTACGTGGAGTAGGAGCGGTACGGGCCGTTGTGCCATGTACTCTCGATACAAAAACACCCCAAAGTGAACCAACAAAGCTGACATGGCCCCATCCGTATCAAATAAAGAGACCGTTTTTCATCCCGTGATCGATATTGGCGAAAAGTGGAAGGTCCTGGATCTTTCTAAAGGTTACCATCCGGACAAAATCTCGCTGGATCCGCCCTCCATTGGCCGTTACGATGAGGTGCGCCGAAACATGTACACGACCGGGCTGTTCAAAGGGGTGCGCAACATCCATATGGGCCTGGACATCTTCGTACCGGAGGGCACGCCGGTCTATGCTTTTGCAGCGGGACGCGTGCTTTTTTTTCGCGATAATGATCAGCCGGGGGACTACGGTCCGACCATCATTACGGAACATTTCGTCCCGCTGGGGCAGGACCGGTCCGCTCCTCTTTATGCGCTCTTCGGCCATTTGAACAGAAAATCGCTGGATATGGTATCGGAAGGCATGCCGCTTGAGCGCGGCCAGCATTTTGCGGAAGTAGGCGGGGAAAATGAAAATGGCGGATGGGTGCCGCATCTGCACTTTCAGCTCTGCCGTGAACGTCCGTCCGTGCCCGACATGCCCGGCGTGGTTGCTCCCGGGGATCGTGAGCAGGCCCTGCAAACCTATCCGGACCCGCGGCTAATCCTTGGTCCGTTATACTGAAAGCAAATTATGAACAAGGAATTATCCGACATAAGAAAGCAGTTGCATCAATACGCCGAGACCGCGCACCAGGAACGGCAAACATCCGAATTTGTCGCCGAAATGCTGCGTGAAGCGGGTGTGCGGCACATCCGCGATGGCATCGGCGGATACGGCCTGCTGGCCACCGTTGACAGCGGCCGTCCCGGTCCCGCGCTCATGTTCCGGGCCGAACTGGACGCGCTGCCCATTGACGAAACCATCTCAATGCCTCACGCCTCATTGAACGACGGTTTGGCGCACAAATGCGGCCATGATGGCCACATGACCGTGCTGATCGGGCTGGCGCGATGGCTGAGGGAGCATCCGGTCTCACGCGGCAAGGTGCACCTTCTGTTCCAGCCGGCGGAGGAGACCGGGGAAGGCGCCGAACGGATGTTTGAGAATCACAAAATGTCCGATATCAACCCCGATTTCGTCTTCGCACTCCACAATCTGCCCGGCTTCCCTCTCCATTCCGTGCTGTTGCGGGAGGATGTGTTTGCAGCCGGATCAGCGGGTCTTATCATCCGGTACGCCGGCAACACGGCGCATGCCGCTCATCCGGATCAGGGCCGGAGTCCCGCACCAGCGGTGGCTTCCATCATTCCGGCAATACAGGAACTGCCCGGCAGAGTGCTTCAGGCCGGCCGTTACGGTCTGGCAACGATTATCCATGTGCGTATCGGCGACCCGGCCTTCGGCACTACGCCCGGCAAGGCAACGGTAATGGCAACTCTGCGTGCATGGGATCCCGAAGACCTGGACCGGCTGCGCAAAGAGGCGGTGAAACTGGCAAAAGAAATCGCCGGTGAACACAACCTGGAATGTGATCATGAGTGGACGGAGATCTTTCATCCGACAGTCAACAACACCGACGCAGTTGACCTGGTGAGAAGGGCGGCGGAGAATGTTCCGGCAGTCACCGAAATAAGGCAAATGGAACACCCGTTTTCATGGTCCGAAGACTTCGGCCGGTTCACCGGGCGATATCCCGGAGCGCTTTTCGGGCTCGGGTCGGGCGAGAATCACGCCCATCTGCACGACACCCGGTATGATTTCCCGGATGAGCTCCTTGATACGGGAGTCAGGCTATTTGCTGGTATTATTGACGAATGCGGACTATTTTAGAGAGCAGGACCCGGTTACGGGCACCTTGCAAGTGAAGCATGGGTCTTTTCCGGTTCGGAATTATTTCCCGGGCAATGCCAGCAATCTGACACTTTTCTGCCGCAACGTTCATGTTCCACACTTCCTACATCGAGATCAACAAATCTGCGCTCAAATCCAACCTGCGTTTCCTCAAGGGACTCACAGGTCCGGATGTGCGCTTCTGCTCCGTGATCAAAGGCAATGCCTACGGGCACGGGATTGAGCACTTCCTCCCGCTGGCTGAAGAGTGCGGCGTGGATCATTTCGCTGTTCACAGCGCCGACGAGGCACTCAGGGCCCACATGGTACGGCGGAAGGAGTCGCACGTCATGATCATGGGCATGATCGACGATGACCAGCTCAGCTGGGCCGTGGAAAACGACATATCGTTTTATGTATTCGAATTCGACCGGCTCGAAGCCGCTGTTTATGCCGCCAAAAAGCAAAACAAAAAGGCACGTATACACGTGGAGCTGGAGACGGGTATGAACCGCATCGGGTTTGCATGGGAGGACAGGGACAAGCTGGTGACCTTCCTGGTCCGCAACCTGGACCATCTGCACCTCATGGGCGTCTGCACCCATTTCGCTGGCGCCGAGAGTATAGCCAACTATCTGCGAATCCAGAACCAGATTGCCAATTTCAACCGCTATCAATGGTACCTGCGCAAAAAGGGGGCCCGGGCGGAAATCAGTCACACGGCCTGCTCGGCGCCACTGGTCGCCTATCCCCACACAAAAATGGACATGGTTCGCATCGGGATCATGCAGTACGGGTTCTGGCCCAGCAAGGAGACGTTCATGCAGTATCTGACGCAGAATGGCAAAACGAAGATGACAGACAATCCGCTGCGCCAGATCATAAGCTGGAAATCGAAGATCATGAGCCTCAAGAAGGTTAAAGCAGGCGACTTTGTGGGGTACGGTACGGTCTACCAGACAACCGACGATACGCTGATTGCAGCGGTGCCGGTGGGCTACAGCCACGGTTTCAGCCGCAGTCTGAGCAACCTGGGGAAGGTGCTGGTTCACGGACGCCGGGTGCCGGTAATCGGCATGGTCAACATGAACATGATGATCGTGGATGTGTCCCACTGTCCCGGTGTGAAAAGGTATGATGAGGTGGTGCTGATCGGCAGCCAGCGCAATAACCGGATCACCGTATCCTCGTTCAGCGACATGGTCAACTATGTCAATTACGAGTCGCTGGTGCGGCTGCCGCGTGAGATTCCCCGGTTTATCCTTGAATAGGGGGACTGCCAAGCCAGCCAGGTGATTGCTTTTTCATCTTTTTACAAGCGTGAAGAAACCTATTGCCAAACCATTGCGTTATATATCGATGTAAAAAGCAGGAAGATCGCCGTTGCCTGGAAAAATGTTTAGAATTTTAAGGAGTTGCATGCACATCGCCAGACTTCGTCCGATCCCGCCTGCATTATCCTGGCACCCCTGAAAAAAACCATGAATCCAGCTCTAAAACGAAGTCTTGCCGCCGGTGTTGTACTTGTCATCTTTGGCCTGCTTATCTGGAGCCGGGTCCAGTCGGGCAACAACAGTTCGGCCGAAACCGATGCGCAGCGTCAGGGCCAACCCTCCGCCCTATCCGTACAGGGGTACCTGGTCGATCCCGAGCCCTTCCGCGAAACCATATTCACAACGGGCAACGTCCTGGCAGACGAGGAAATTTACATACGCCCGGAGACTTCCGGCCGCATTACCGGCATTTATTTTGACGAGGACAGTGAAGTGCGCGAAGGGGATCTGCTTGTGAAACTGAACGATTCCGAACTGCAGCAGGAGCTTCGCCGGATTTCCTACCAGATTAACCTGGCCCGCATCCGCGAGCAGCGCCAGAAAGAACTGCTCAACAGGAATGCCATCGCTCAGGAAGACTATGACATGGTGTTGAATGAGCTGAATACCCTCAAGGCGCAAAGTGACCGGGTTCAGGCCCAGATCGATAAGATGGAGATCCGGGCGCCTTTTGACGGGGTAATCGGACTTCAGGAAGTAAGCACCGGGAGTTACGTTACGCCCGATGTGGTCATTTCCGGCCTTCAGAAAATCGACCGGGTGAAGATCGATTTTTCCATCCCGGAGCGGTTTCGAGCGTCGGTTCGCCGGGACCAGATCATCCGCTTTCGCGTTGAGGGAAGCGAGGAATTGCTGGAAGCCCGGATCTATGCACTGCAACCGCGGGTGGATCGTGACACGCGCACACTCCGCATGAGAGCCATAGCTCCGAATCCCGGCGGACTCATCCTCCCCGGGGCTTTTGCACGAGTTGAAGTTGATCTCAGCCAGATTGACGAAGCGCTGCTTATCCCTTCCGAGGCGCTTGTGCCCGAGATGACCGGTTACAGCGTTTTTGTATACGAGGACGGGAAGGCCCGGTCGAAAGAGGTTCAGATCGGCACCCGTACAGATCGCAGGGTGCTCATAAGGGAAGGCATCTCGGCCAGGGATACGGTAATTACAACCGGATTGCTTCAAATCCGGGACGGCATGGCGGTCCGGCTTTCCAATGTCCGCCGGGAAATCGAAGATGAGGTGACTTCCTTATGAGTTTATCTGCTGTCAGCATACGCAGGCCCGTACTTGCCACTGTGATGTCCATCACCATCGTGCTGTTCGGAATTCTCGGCTACAACAGCCTCGGGGTCAGGGAATATCCATCCGTTGATCCGCCCATCATTACTGTCCAGACAAACTACACCGGTGCCAATGCCGAGGTGATCGAGTCACAGATTACCGAACCGCTGGAAGAGCAGCTCAACGGAATTGCCGGGATCCGCACAATGACCTCGGTCAGCCGCGAGGGGCGCAGCACCATAACCGTGGAGTTTGATCTCGGGGTGGATCTGGAAGCCGCCGCCAATGACGTCCGTGACCGGGTGTCACGGGCCATACGCCGTCTGCCGCCCGATGTGGACAATCCCATCGTTTCCAAAGCGGACGCCGACGCCAGTCCCATCGTCTTTCTCAACGTGCAGAGCGATACCCGCGATCTGCTGGCACTCAGTGACATAGCCAATATTGTGTTCAAGGAGCGCCTGCAGACCATCCCGGGGGTGAGCGAGGTCCGCATCTGGGGCGAAAAACGCTACTCCATGCGCCTTTGGCTGGATCCGGACAAGATGTCTTCCTACGGTGTCACCGTGATGGATGTCCAAAGCGCACTGGATCGGCAGAATGTGGAACTTCCTTCGGGCAGATTGGAAGGTGTCTATACGGAACTCACGGTCAGGACGCTGGGACGGCTTGAAACGCCCGATGAGTTCAACCGCATGATTGTAAAGGAGAACAACAGTTCGGTGGTTCGGCTGGAAGATTTCGGCCGGGCTGAACTTGGTGCCGAGAACATGCGTACCATTCTCAAACGAGACGGCATTGCCATGGTAGGGGTGGTGCTCATACCACAGCCCGGTGCCAACAACATCGAAATTACCGATGAATTTTACCGCCGTGTTGCCGAGATAGAGCGCGACCTTCCGGCGGACATTTCCACCGGTATCGGGTTTGACACCACTGAATTCATCCGGGATTCCATCGGTGAGGTGCAGCAGACCATCATCATCGCGTTCATACTGGTGGTGATGATCATTTTCCTTTTCCTTCGCGACTGGCGCACCACGATCATTCCGGTCATTGTGATTCCCATTGCGATCATCGGCTCATTCTTCATCATGTTTGTGGCCGGTTTTTCGATCAATGTGCTTACGCTGCTGGGACTGGTTCTGGCCATCGGGCTGGTAGTGGATGACTCCATTGTGGTGATGGAGAATATTTATGCGAAAATTGAGCAGGGGATGGAACCCACCCAGGCGGCACTCAAGGGGGTTGGCGAGATTTTCTTTGCGGTCATCTCCACCACCACGGCGCTTGTGGCCGTCTTCATGCCGGTAATCTTTCTGGAAGGCCTGACCGGACGCCTGTTCCGCGAGTTCGGCGTGGTGATGACCGGCGTGGTGATCATATCCTCCTTTGTGGCGCTCACGCTCTCCCCGATGCTCTGCTCCCGCATCCTGAAACAGCGGAAAAAGAAAAACCGGTTCTACACGGCAACCGAGCCTTTTTTCATCTGGCTGAACCGCGTTTACCGTGACTCCCTTTCCACGTTCATGCAAGTGCGCTGGATGGCATTCGTCATTATTTTTCTGGCAGGAGGCGGGATGTTGTTTTTCTGGAGCCAGCTTCCCGCCGAACTGGCACCGCTGGAAGACCGCAGCCGCGTCCAGGTGTCCGTCAGCGGTCCTGAAGGTGTCACCTTTGAATACATGGATTACCACGTTGACCGCATGGTCGCCGGCATCAGGGAAGAGGTGCCGGAATACGAGGCGGTCATCAATGTGACATCACCCGGCTTTGGAGCCGCCAGTTCCGTCAATTCCGCCTTCGTTAACCTGATCCTGACCGATCCTTCCGAGCGCCAGCGCACGCAGATGGAGATCGCCGGCAGCCTTACCCGCTATCTGCAGGACTACACTGCCACACGCAATTTCGTAATCCAGACGCAGACCATCGGTCAGCGGCGCGGTGGCCTGCCCGTCCAGTTTGTGCTCCAGGCCCCCAACTTTGAGCGCCTGGAAGAGATGCTGCCTGCCTTCATGGATGCGGCATCGGAGCGGCCTGAATTCGCATTTGTGGATGTGAACCTGAAATTCAACAAGCCCGAACTGGAGATGGCAATCGACCGCGAGCGGGCCCGGGAAGTGGGCGTATCAGTCAGGGATATCTCCCGGACGGTGCAGCTGGCACTGACAGACCAGCGGGTAGGTTTCTTCATCATGGATGGCAAGCAGTATGAGGTCATCGGACAGCTGGAGCGACAGAGCAGGGCCACTCCGCTCAATATCCGTAACCTGTACGTCACCGGCAGCAACGGGCGGCATATTCAGCTGGACAACCTCGTGACCCTGAGCGAGCAAAGCAGTCCGCCGCAGCGTTTCCGGTTCAACAGGTATGTCTCGGCGACTGTTTCAGCCGGCCTGGCCCCGGGCTACTCCCTGGGTGATGGTATTGCCGCCATGGAGGATGTGGCCGCAGCGGTCCTGGACGAGTCGTTCCGCACCGATCTGGCGGGCCCGTCGCGTGACTTTGTGGAAAGCGCCGACAGTCTGTTGTTCGCTTTCATCCTGGCCATCATTCTCATCTATCTGGTGCTCAGCGCCCAGTTCGAAAGCTTCCGCGACCCGTTCATCATTTTGTTCACGGTGCCGCTTGCCGTCTTCGGCGCGTTTTTCACGCTCTGGTACTTCCAGCAGACTTTCAACATTTTCAGTCAGATCGGAATTATCATGCTCGTGGGCCTGGTTGCCAAGAACGCCATTCTCATTGTCGAATTCGCCAACCAGCGCAAGGCACAGGGCATGGAGCTGATGGATGCCATCACCGATGCCGCGGCGGTGCGTTTCCGGCCCATCCTGATGACGTCCATGTCCACTGTCCTTGGCGTTACCCCCATTGCCCTGGCACTGGGCGCCGGCGCCGAAAGCCGGGTCTCCATGGGTCTGGCGATTATCGGCGGACTGATCTTCGCTAGTGTGCTCACACTTTTTGTGATTCCTGCCATCTACTCCTATTTTAGCTCCCCGACAGCCGGTGCGGACAACCGTCCGGATGAAACAGCAACGGAGAAGGTGGATGAGGAATATGCCCAAAGCGTTTCCTGACGCAGACAGATGGCTTATCTGGCCGGCCATGGCGCTGGGCGGTGC
>SKNT01000200.1 GCA_007120385.1 Balneolales bacterium | reverse complement strand
TTTTGTATTGCGGGAAGGGGTACCGGGGAGCTTTGGAAAAATCACCAGGTATAATTAACAACAGATCCGGCAGTTCTTCAATGCCGGATCTGTTGATTGAATGCTATTCTGCAATATTTGTGAATCAGAGCGTGAACCGGACACCGAACGAGATTTGGAACTGATCAAATCCCGTCAGAAACAGGCGGGGCTCGACGTAGAGCTTGATCGAACCGAGGTCATATTCACCACCGGCACCAATACCGAGCCCCAATTCAGTATCTGAGAACGATTCAGACATTCCCATAAAGGTTATTTCACTACTTAAATAGTGTATCCCCAAACTACCAATGCCATACAACGTGATATCGTTTTCCTGATAGAACAGGTAGTGGAAATTTCCGTTAAGTTCGAAAAAGGTATTTGATACACCACTAGGCGAGTCAATAAGCCAGTAGATAAAGTCACCCCCGATCCTCATATCCTCATTCAGGACATAATATCCACCCAGCTGCAAGCCGAGCTCGCTGAATTTTTCCCCGTAAGAAAGCCCGCCACCAAGCGTAATATCACCCGGATTGTTCTGGGCATTAGCCGTCGGTCCCCATACCATTAGAGACAGCACAGCAAGCATTAACACACTTTGTTTTACTCTATTCATATCACTCACCTTGTTTTTTATTTGTTTGATGGAATGTTGTGTATTAACAGGCACATCGAAAATAAGAAGGTTTTTTTCAATTACAAACGGAGAAAGTACTGACAACATCGGGCCCCTCATTTCCCTGCAAGGAAATGCAATCGGTTTCTGCTGCATTTCCACCATGTCTTCCGTTGTACTGTGTTGATGCGGTGACGCTGCCACATGAAATCACGTTCCCGGGATTTTGCAGAAAGATCGTTGACGAGGCGAGCCTGCCGGACATGTGTGACATCTTGCCCAATATAGCAGTGCAGGCAAGCGGATGCAAGAGCTGACAGATAAAACAATGTGTTAGGAAGGGGAAGAATGTCAGTCCGCGGGTCATTCAAGCAATCGGAGGATGATGGCGTCTGCCAGTTCAAACCCCCGGTCAGTCAGCCGCAGAGGTGCCTCCGGCTCCATCCATCCCTGATGCCGGAATTCCTCCACCCGTTTTCGCTGCGCTGGCGAAAGCGGATGGCCGTAACGGGAGAGGAGCTGATCCGGATCCACGCCGGTGCTGGTGCGGAGACCTGTCATCATACGCTCCCCGGCGAGGGTTTCCTGGGGGAGCTGTTCGATTTCGATGCCGTCCGGCGGAGTTGGTCCGTTCACACCGGGCAGGTCTCCGTTTCTCCAGGCAACGGCCGCATCCACCCAGATCTGGTATCCCTCCGATTGCACTGTGCGGGACCAGTTGTGGATATCGGCTGCATGATGCCACCGAAGTGCCTGGTTGTGACCCACGGGCCAGAAGAAGGAGTGGGCGGCCGGACCCAGTCCCAGGTAGTTCTGATGGTTCCAATAGGCCGAGTTGTGTTCCGCCTCGTGTCCGGGCGCGGCGTAGTTACTGATTTCGTAGCGTTCCACTCCGCGTGATGCGAGTGATTCCCGGATCATCCGGGCCTGTCCGGCGACAGTTTCATCATCGGCGGGAGCAAGGCGTCCCAGTTCGGTCTGCTTGCCGAGGCGGGTACGCGGTTCAATGGTCAGGGAGTATGCGGAAACATGGGGAGGGGAGTAAGCCAGGAGCTGTTCCAGATCGTCCCGGAGCTGTGCATCTGACTGTCCCGGACACCCGTAAATCAGATCAACGCTGAAACTGGGAAAACCGGCGCCGGTGACGGTATCCAGCGCATAGTGCGCCTGTGTGGACGAATGCGCACGGTGCATGAAATCCAGCAGCTCCGGCTGGAACGACTGGATGCCCATGCTGAGCCGGGTGACTCCCAGGTCGCGCAGCCCATCAAGCCAGGCCGTCGTGACATCCTCCGGGTTCACTTCCACCGTGCATTCGGTCAGGCCGGACAGGTCAAATTGCCGGTGAAGGGCTTCGAAAATGCGTTCCAGTTGCGAAAGCGGGAGGCGCGAAGGGGTGCCGCCGCCAAGGTAGAGCGTGCGGACGGGGTCCGATGGAAACGGTGATCCGTCGAACAAAGGAACAGCCGATATCTCATGCACAAGTGCATCCACAAATTCCGGAATCAGCCGATCCCGCGTCACAAAATAGAAATCGCAATAGGAACAGGCCTGTTTGCAGAAGGGAATGTGGATGTAGATGCCGCTCATGGGAAATTGACAGTTGTCCGGCCGGCGGGATATAACCGGGGCGGGATATTATTCGATGATCGGCCGCCACCAGGTGCGAAGCACGTGCGCGGCATTGCCGACGACAAAAAGAAACGCCTCACCGGAAAGGAACCAGAGCCGTGAAGCCAGGGCGATGGTTGTCGCTTCGCCTACGCTTATGCCGAGCTGGTTCAGATAGATGACGATCATGGTTTCCCGCACGCCGATGCCGCCGGGTGCGAAAAAAGCGAGGATTCCGATGTTGGCGGCAAGAGGAAAGCAGAGTCCGGTCAGCAGCGGGACATCGTAGGGAACCAGCGCCTGCACCAGGAAATAGAAACCGGCCGCCCAGATGCCCCAGTTCAGGATACTGTAGGGCACAACCCGCCGGATCATGTGCCAGTCAAGTGGGGTGATGTTGACTTCCCGCTTCATCAGCTTTGCCATCACCCGGTTGACGATATTGGGAAGCAGGTTGCTGAGGATCAGCGGCGTCATGCCCAGCCAGATGATCATGCCTGTTATTCCGCCAATGGAGAAGTTGCCGGCCAGGTTGTAGCCGATGATGCCAATCAGGAATCCCGTCCAGATGCTGATGATCTGCTCCTTGAAGGAGAGCAGCGACAGGGGGCCGAGGTCATGGCTGCTGTGTTTTTCGACATAGGCGGATCGCCCGAGAAGAATCCAAAGCCGTCCCGGAATATACTTGCCGAAGATGGTAAGGCCGGCACTGGCCATAATGGTGCGGTTGCGGATGTCATCGTATTCGGATCCAAGCACCTTGCCCCAGCAAATGCTGTAAAAGAGGAAACCAATCCACAGAAAGATCACCGAATAGAGCAGGTAGGGAAAAGAATAGACGGCCGGTTTGATCAGATAGTCGGCGTAATACAGACCGACCAGCAGAAAAATCAGCGATGCGTATATAATGATCTTGCTCAGATGTCGGGATAGAAAAGCAGGCAAAGCGGATGGGGTTGTGTGGGATTCCGGCGTTTTACCGGCGATAAAAGGGATTCGTTTCGTATATGTCTTTCTGCTGGTAGGCCCTCAGGTAGGTGACGTAATTATCTGACGCAGTGACCAGAGAGGCGATCTCCTTGTCGGTGAGCCGGCGCACCGGTTTTGCAGGCGAACCCATGCAAAGGTAGCCGGATGGCATGGTCTTTCCGGGAGGCACCAGGCTCCCGGCCGCGATCATGCAGTCGGGTTCAATAACGGCATGGTCCAAAATGACCGAAGAAATGCCGACCAGCACCCGGTCGTGTATGGTGCATCCGTGAATGACCGCTCCGTGACCGACCGTCACCTGGCTGCCGATACGGGTTGGAGCCGTTTCGTTGGTAACGTGGATGCAGCAGTTGTCCTGTATATTGGACCGTTCGCCAATGTCAATGAAGTTCACATCGGCCCTCACGGTGGCCTGGAACCAGATGCTCGACTCGCGTCCGAGCCGCACGTCACCGATCACATCCGCGCTGGGAGCGACGAAACAGCTTTCGTCGAACTCGGGCCGGGCATTCAGGAATTCGTATATCATGGGTTTTGGGATTTCCGGTTAGGTGGTTTGGGACGCTGTCATCCGCATGCCGGTATGACACAACTCCGCCTGCCTGTAAACGTCGGCAACCCTTATCATAATCTGTAAAAAATCTATCCAAAAAAAGACCCAGATATTCCATTAATTCGGATATATTATCACCAGCATGGCGGTATAATCATTCCTTTTTTGCGCAATAGCCGTTCAATACGTATACTAGGCCCATTCATGTAAGCAAAGAATCTATGACTTCTTTTCTGGAATGGTTTGAATATCTCGCAGTGACATTCGCGGATACGGCATGGGGGATGCCTCTTCTGGCTCTGTTGCTCGGGGGCGGACTTTATTTCCTGATCTACTCTCGTTTTGTGCCCTACAGGCACTTTGGCCACGGGTTGCAGGTACTGACGGGAAAATACGAGGATCCGAACGCCGAGGGGGATATCAGCCTGTTCCAGGCATTGTCCAGCGCCCTGGCCGCCACGGTTGGGATGGGAAATATCGGCGGGGTTGCCATCGCCATTACGATGGGCGGTCCCGGAGCGCTTTTCTGGATGTGGATGAGCGCCATCGTTGGAATGGCCACCAAGTTTTTTACCTGTACCCTGGCCGTCATGTACCGTGGCAAAGACAGCAGTGGAAAGTTGCAGGGCGGCCCGATGTACTACATCATGGAGGGGCTCGGAAAAAAATGGAAGCCGCTTGCGGTTTTTTTCTCACTTGCCGGGCTTATCGGCTGCATGCCCATGTTCCAGGCCAACCAGCTGACACAGATCATCCGGGACGAGCTGATGATCCCGTTCGGGATGGTCACGGCGGAAGCCCACTTTTGGGGCGACCTGACCGTGGGTGTCATTATTGTCTTTCTCGTTTCCCTGGTAGTTCTTGGCGGCATCAAGCGCATCGGACAGGTGGCAGCAGGCCTGGTCCCCGTCATGGTGCTGGTTTATGTCGTTTCCGTCGTTTACATCATCATTATCAACTTTGCTGATGTCCCATACTACCTGACCCTTATTGTTTCGGACGCTTTTACAGGCAATGCCGTAGCCGGCGGCGTTGTCGGCGTAGTCATCATCACGGGCATCCGTCGCGCCGCTTTCTCCAACGAGGCCGGGATTGGAACCGAGGCCATGATGCATGGTGCCGCCCGGACCAACGAACCCGTGAGGGCCGGACTCGTGGCCATGGTCGAGCCGGTCATCGACACCATCATCATCTGCACCATGACGGCCCTGGCTATTCTCATGACCGGTGTCTGGACCACCAGCGATGCCGATGGCGTTACGCTGACGGCCCAGGCTTTCGGTGAAGCAATACCGTCAATCGGAGTCTACATTCTGGTGTTCTGTGTAATAATTTTCAGTATCACCACCATGTTCACCTACTCTTATTACGGAACAAAATGTCTGGGATTCCTGATCGGTGCGGAGCGGCAGCACTACTACAACTACTTCTACATCTTTTCCATCCTGCTGGGCTCTGTGGCATCCATTACGGCCGTCATCAGCCTGATTGACGGGATGTATGCCATGATGGCCATTCCGACCATGACCGCCACCCTGATTCTCTCTCCGCGAGTGTACCGCGCCGCCAAGGATTACTTTCGGCGCATGGATGAAGAGAGAAAACAGACCGATTATGAAAACGAGGAAGACGATTACTGACCTCTTGTTCGGCCGGAAGCCAACGGACAAAGCCATGTGTTCCGGACATCAGGATGCCTTTGGGAGCCTGCAACCAAAAACCAGGCCGTTATAAGCCGATGAGCAACAATAAAGCAGGGCAGAACGAACCGAATCAACATGACCGTACGGGTCGCGGCAAGCCCTTTGAGCATGATCCGTTGTGGCGGGCCGCTTTGCCGGATGACTACGATGAGATGTGGCTCTATCGCCGTTTCCTGGAAGAGCTCAAGGAGAGGATACCGGACCCATCCTCCCGGATAAAAGGTAGCAGCGAAGCCGGGGAGCCCATATTTGGATTTGCAGCGGGCAGCGGTCCGGTTGTTGTGAGCCTGGTTGCGGGGGCCCATGCCGATGAGCCGGTGGGACCCAATACCCTGTACCGGCTGGTTCTGGAAATGCTGGACCAGCCCGGGCAATTCGGAGAACTGCTGGAAAGGTTCCGCTTTTTGATCATCCCGCATGTAAACCCCGATGGTGATGCCGCCAATGCATCGTGGATTGACCGTTGGCCGGAGCTGACGCCGTTCCTCACCGGAATGAAGCGGGAGCTTCCGGGGCGGGATATCGAATTCGGTTATCCCGGCATGCGGTCGGAAAATCGTGCAGCCGTCCGTTTTTGGGAGCGCGAGGGACCGGTTCACCTGCACTTCAGTCTGCACGGAATGCAGTTTTCGGAGGGATATTTGCTGCTGATCAACGATGAGTGGGAGGGTCGGAGCGGAGCGTGGCGAGGTGGTTTTGACAGGGCGATGCGGGCGGAAGGGCTGCCGTCGCATGATCATGATCGCGGAGGGGGAAAAGGGTTCCGCTATATGGGTCCCGGCTTCACATCCACCCCGAAAGGAACGGCCATGCGCGAATATTTTCTGCAAAAGGACGATGAGCAGACGGCGTCTCTGTTTCACCAAAGCTCCATGGAATATCACCTGGAGCTTAACCCCGATGCGCTCTGCATGGTCACGGAGTTCCCCCTGTTTCTGGTGCAAAACTCACCGCAGAACGGAACCCCGGAGAACTATCTGGCCCTGAAGCGGGAGTGGGCGGAGCTGAAAGAGTTGGGACGGGAGCCGGATCCGGAGCACGTGAAGCGGCTTGCGGCCCGGTTCAGTATCCGGCCGATTCCACTGGGCAAGGCAATGCGCCTCCAGCGCCGGACGATTCGAAAGGCCATGGAACTGGTGCAGGAGACCTTGAAAAAATCGGGCTGATACCGGACAAGCAATTGACATTAAGTGAAAATATTCGGTTCTTCACAGAAATAATGATCAGTCAAAATAATTCATATCACCTAAGGACCAGCAGTCGTCGCCGCCGCTTTCGCCGTCGCTCTGTCGTCGGTGTGTGTGAAGATTGTGTCTGATACAAAAGAAATTGTTGGTGTTTGTAAGGCAGGATCTTCGCGGGTTCTGCCTTTTTTTTGTCTATTTTTATAGTTATCCATTTTCATAAACCATAAGCTGCAGCTGTTTTAATCCAGTTTGTGAATCACAGCTGGATCCGGAACGGCAAAAAGGTAAGAAATATGAGTAATCCCATTGTGCTGGCCTACAGTGGCGGGCTTGATACCAGTTTTTGCATCCCCTATCTGAAGGAGAAATACAAGACGGAAATCCACGCCGTAATTGTAGACTGCGTGGGGCTCACGCGTACGGAAAAGGAGGCGATCCGCGCACGCGCACTGAAGCTTGGTGCGGCTGAATTTGCCTGTGTGGATGGTTTCCCGCCGCTGTACGACCGGATACTCTCCCACCTGATCAAGGGAAACGTGCTTCGCGACCGCACCTACCCATTGTGTGTCGGTGCCGAGCGCTACATCCAGGCCGAGCTGATCATGGAGTACGCCAGGGAGCAGGGGACGAAACGCATAGCCCATGGGTCCACCGGTGCCGGAAACGACCAGGTCCGGTTCGACGTGGCCCTGCTGAATGGCATCGAGAATGCAGAGATCATTGCACCGATCCGGGATGAAGGCCTGACTCGTGAATTTACAACCTCCTACCTGAAGGAGAAGGGCTTTGAAGTTCCGAAAAAAACCACCGACTATTCCATAAATGATGGGATCTGGGGGACCAGTGTGGGCGGCACCGAGACTCTGGTGAGCGACAAGGCCCTGCCGTTTGAAGCGTTTCCCAATCTCAAACCGCCACATCTTCTGGACGATGAGCCGGAGGAGATCACCCTTGACTTTACAAACGGGCTCCCGGTTGCCGTCAACGGTCACCAGATGGATCCGTCTGCCCTGCTCTCCGTACTGCGCGAATTCGGCCGGTATCACGGAATCGGTCTGGGCATGCACCTGGGCGATACCATTCTGGGCATCAAGGGCCGCATCGGTTTTGAAGCACCCGTGGCGCGCATCGTTTACCTGGCCCATCGCGAACTGGAAAAACTGGTTCTGAGCCAGGACCAGAGGCAGCTGAAAGACCAGCTTGGCGACCAGTACGGAGCCATGCTCCACGAAGCGAAATACTACGATCCGGTGATGCGCGATAT
>SKNT01000163.1 GCA_007120385.1 Balneolales bacterium | reverse complement strand
GCAATCGTGTGGATTTGTTGGGCCCTCTCTTCAGATAGCGCCGAAGCTCCCTTTTCGCCGTGCCGTCGCCGAAAATCCGGCCGGCATCCTGACAATGACTGCAGCAATTCATCGGGTTGGTTAAGTATCGTTAATCATATCATCTGCATATAGAGTTTAAAAATCTAATGTCAGATGCAAGTCTCATGCAAGCTAATGCCGAAAGTCCTTGCAAAAACCGGTATTCCACTCTCCTGGAGTTTACATTCTGAGCTATATTTTATGCCCTGTGTTGGAGCTTATGTCCAGACCTGAAGTTCGTGCCTGGATCTTATGACCGGACAGCATGATATTTTGCGCCGTTTCTGCGTTTCGCGCCGGATTTCATTTTTGTGCCGTTCCTGTGAACTCCGGGAGCCGGCCCGTTGCTGCGGAATTTGCGCGGCTGGCGTTGCTGCTGTTTTTCCGGTTCGGGCGGATTGTGGTCAACCAGCGGGTAATCATGCCCTGATACGACCGGAATGTTCTTGCCGATGAGCTTCTCAATATCACGCAGGTACGCTTTTTCCTGTGCGTCGCAAAACGACAGGGCGGTACCGTTCAATCCCGCCCGGCCAGTCCGGCCGATGCGATGGATATACGTCTCGGGAACATTAGGCATCTCATAGTTGATCACGTACTGCAGCTCATCCACATCAATGCCCCGGGCGGCGATGTCGGTAGCCACGAGCACGCGTGTCATTCCATTCTTGAAATTGCCCAGGGCCTGCTGCCGGGCGCTCTGCGATTTATTCCCGTGAATGGCCTCGGCTTCAATATTACTGCTCTGGAGGATCTTGACCACCTTGTTGGCCCCGTGCTTTGTGCGGGTGAAAACGAGTGCGGATGTAATCCCCTCATCTTTCAATACATCCACCAGCAGGTTCTTTTTGTTGCCTTTGTCGACATAGAACAGGCTTTGCCGGATGGCATCCACTGTTGGCGACTCGGGTGTGATCTCCACCTTGACCGGATTGTGGAGTATTGTTTGCGACAATTTCACGATTTCGGGAGGCATGGTAGCCGAAAAGAAAAGCGACTGGCGTTTGCGCGGCAGGGCGGCCAGCAGTTTGCGGACATCGTGGATGAATCCCATGTCGAGCATGCGGTCGGCCTCGTCGAGCACAAAAATCTGTATGTGTTCCAGAGAGATGTAGCCCTGGTTCATCAGGTCGAGCAGGCGTCCGGGTGTGGCGATCAGGATATCCACCCCGCGCCCAAGCCTGGCAACCTGGCCGTTTTGATTGACCCCGCCGAACACGACGGCGCTGGTCAGGCCGGTGTGCCTGCCGTAACTTTTGAAACTTTCATCGATCTGAATGGCCAGCTCCCGCGTGGGAGTGACGATCAGGCTCCGGATGGGCTTGTTTGAATTGCGTCGCTTGTTCGAATGTGCTTGATGTCCCGTCGCAGCATGTTTCCCGGGGGTGCCATTGTGCCCGGAATGGCTGGCTTCGCTGCTGAGCAGCTGGAGGATTGGGATGGCAAAAGCGGCTGTTTTGCCGGTTCCGGTCTGTGCCGCGCCAAGAAGATCTTTGCCTTCAAGGACGACTGGTATGGATTGTGACTGGATGGGGGTTGGCTTGCTGTAACCTTCTTCTGATAGTGATCTGAGAATGGTTTCTGATAGTGCTAATGATGTAAAAGTCATATATGGTATTAAAACGAAAATGGCCCGCTGTTTCATTTATACAGCCGGGCCATATTAAACTGTGAACCCCAATATACGGATAAATACAATAAAAAGGACGGTCAGTCTGATATTCGTGGTTCAAGTCACCGGATCGATGAGATCGCACTTGCTGCCAGGCCTGCAAGCTGCCTGGCATGCAGGTGTCGTTGTACATCACAGTTCAGTGTACTTTTTGGCATTCCCCCGGGCTTTGGAGACTGGGTATTTGGTGCGGTTTTCGGCAAGTTTTTCCCGGATGATGGCGGCGACATCAAGCTCTTGCTCGTGGGCAATCATGAGGCAGTACATGAGCAGATCGGCCAGTTCGCGCCGCAGCTTGTCCCGGTCCGCATCCTCCGGAGTTTTCCACAGGAAGAGTTCCAGCAACTCATTGGCCTCGATGCTGGCGGCAATGGCCAGGTCCTTGGCGTTGTGGAACTGTTTCCAGTCGCGCTCGTCGCGGAAAGCGATGATTTCTTTTGTGAGCACCGCAATTTCGGATCTCTTGCCCTCATAACCCGGCTTCTTTTCAGCCGATTCGCTGTCTAATGGTTTCATCTGTTTAAAATTTTGGATTCATAGGTCAGATAGAATGTCCATGACGCTTTTAATCATGCTCCTGTGTGACCGGGCGAGGGTCATGGACATAGCATTTCGTGACCTTCGGTTCATGTGTTTAAATCAATTTCAATTTATATGGTCAGAATGAATTCACAGGACAGATATTAATCATTCGCATGTGAGTCAGAGCTTGTACACTGTCATGGACATTTCATTCTTGCGTTTTTACTCATGATTTACGGTCTCAAATTTTTAGGCCGGATAGCCGGATCCTCATATATGACGTTGCCGGGACTGGTGTGCTTCAGGGTTTTTTGAACTGAAATATGGTGCTCATGGTTTAATGGAAATACGGCAACGATGCATACCCGGATAGCGGGTACTGTATTTAGCTCAACTTTCATAATAATTGCGATGAGTGGCAAATCCAACAATAATCCGGAGCAAGCCGCAGAAGCGACTGGTCAATTCGCCGGTACCGAAAGCGTGACCGAACAGACAATGAGCCTGTTGAAGGTCAACCTCATTGCCCTGGCGCTTATACCTCCCGTCACCATATTGCTTGCCGCGCCGTTTGTCCTGCTCTGGGGATATGAACCGCTGAACATCATCCGGTTCCTGAAGTGGGAATACTTGGTTCTGGTGATCATTCCGGGTGTAGTGCTGCATGAACTGCTGCACGGGGCCGGATGGGCGCTGTTCACCCGCAAGGGGTTCCGGTCCGTCAAGTTCGGATTCAAATGGCAGTTCCTCACTCCCTACTGCCATTGCAAGGAGCCCCTGACAGTGCCGCGTTATGCCTTTGGCGCCGGACTTCCGCTTTTTGTGCTGGGATTGCTCCCCATACTTGCCGCCACCATTACCGGAAATGGCGCGCTCATGATGTTCGGCCTGTTTTTCACCTGGGCGGCCGGCGGCGACATAATCGCCCTGTTCCAGCTTGCGCGGCTCGACAAGAGTCTGCTGGTAGCCGACCATCCGGAGGAAATTGGGTTTTATATCAGCGTGGATGAGAGCAGGCTGACGTGACGCATCCACCTGATTCATGCTGTCCCGGCACGACCCATGTCTGCTTTACAATTCCACAAACGTGATTCCCGGATTTTTCCGGTCGGTATTCATCGTTTCCTTGAGAACCGGGTATTTCGAAATCAGTTGCGCCCCCTGCCGGGTGGAAATGGCAAACTGATCCCCGGGAACATATCCGCGTATAATTCGCCGCCTTTTGAGATCCGTAAGGTGTTGCGGCAAAGCGGCCTTGATCCGTCCGCCGGCACCGGTAGAACCCCAGCCGTGAATCACCTTGACCAACGCCGCTCCCTGTTGGCGCGCCACGCCCAGTTTCATGTCGAGCTGAGCCAGTGCCTGGGCCACATCGGGCATACCGGATTCTATGTTGACCGTAAGGACCTGCTGACCGGATCGCTTCAGCGACTTCCCGCGTTCTGACGAAACCGCTCCCGGAGTCAGGCGCATCGCACCATCATCCGAGCCGCAATACGGACAAACGGTCGGGGCACCGTCGATTTCGTTTCCACAAACACGGCAAATATTCATCAGTGACAGGGAGCGTAATCGGTTTAAGAGGGTGTGATCAGGTTCAGGAGATGGTGGCTTCCGTGGAAAGATAACAAAAACAGCTCCGGAATAATCATGCGGCACGAATTCTGCGTGGATGCAGAAAGTAGTATGCCGGATGCTTAAGTGTCATTATATTAAGGTTTTAGTTCACCAAACAGGAGGATTGGTCATGCTGGAACTATTGCAATCACTTAATTTGTGGGCCGTTTTGACGGGTACCGTGGCATACTTTCTGCTGGGCGCGCTCTGGTACAGCTTGCTGTTCAGTAAAATCTGGATGAAACTGAGAGGCATTGCGGAAGAGGATATCGGTGAACCCAATCCCGTTATTTTTTTATGGACTTTCCTTCTGCAGCTCATAGCCGTCATATCGCTGGCCCTGTTTCTCAGTGCCATACCGGCCGAAACCCTGATTCAAGGCGCTGTTGCAGGATTTGGTGCAGGTGCGGGACTTGTTTTCACACTTAGCGGAACCACGGGACTTTTCTCCAATACCAGCCTGGGCCTGCATCTGGTCGATAACGGCTATCATGTGCTGGGGTTGACGATCGCCGGCATGATTCTTGGCGCCTGGTAGTTGATCAGACCCCGAAATCAACAGCATTCAGCTGCCTGTTAGCCGGCAAATCGCGTATCTTCCGGTTGAAATGCAAACACACCGGAAGATAAAACGATGCAGAAGGAGTTACAGCTAACCGTCCGGCCCGAGGTGGCCGGCGAACCGGATCAGCTCAGGCGGCAGGTGTCGGCGTCCGCCGGGGTTCAGCCGGAGGAGGTCCGCCATCTTGAGATCCTGCGCCGGTCTATCGATGCCCGCGGCCGCCGGGTGAAGGTGAACCTGAAGGTAAGGGTCTATATCAACGAGGCGTATGAGCCGCATAAGCCGCAGCTGCCCGACTATCCGAATGTTTCCGGCGGCAGGGAGGTGATCATCATAGGCGCCGGTCCGGCCGGACTCTTTGCCGCCCTGCGTCTGATGGAGCTGGGCTGGAAGCCGGTCATCCTGGAACGGGGCAAGGATGTCAAGGCGCGCATCCGCGATATCAAGGCGATCAACGTGGATCACATCGTAAACGAAGACTCCAACTACTGTTTTGGAGAAGGCGGGGCGGGCACCTATTCGGACGGCAAACTCTACACGCGGGCCAAAAAGCGCGGGAATGTGCGCCGCATCCTGGAGCTGCTGGCCGGTTTCGGCGCCTCGCCTGATATTCTGGTGGATGCGCATCCTCACATTGGCACGAACAAGCTGCCGGGCATCATTGCGGCGATACGGGAATGCATCCGGGCGCATGGCGGGGAGGTCCATTTCCAGTCCCGTGTCACGGATTTCCTGCTGGATGGTGACCGAATCAGGGGGGTGCGCGTTGAGAACGGCGACGTATTCCTGAGCGACCGTGTCATTCTGGCAGCCGGCCATTCCGCCCGCGACCTGTTCCGGCTGCTGCACCGGCGCGGCATCGCCATTGAGCTGAAACCGCTGGCCATCGGGGTGCGCGTGGAGCACGAGCAACAGCTCATTGACCGGATCCAGTACTCGTGCGAGGAGCGGGGTCCGTATCTGCCGCCGGCGGCATACAACATTGTCCGGCAGGTAGGTGGACGCGGGGTCTACAGTTTCTGCATGTGTCCGGGCGGAGTGATTGCCCCGTGCGCCACCAGTCCGGGCGAAATCGTCACCAATGGCTGGTCTTCGTCGCGGAGGGCCCGGTCCACGGCCAATTCGGGCATTGTGGTTGAACTGCACCCTGAAGATTTTGCGCCGTTTTCCGCTGAAGGACCGCTGGCCGCCATGGCATACCAGCAGGCCATCGAACGGCGGGCCTGGGAGCTGGCCGGCGGGACACAGGCGGCGCCGGCCCAGCGGATGGTGGATTTTGTTGAGGGACGGGTCTCATCCACCCTGCCGAAAACCTCCTATGCGCCGGGGATCACAACGGTGGATTTGTGCGAAGTGCTGCCTGAGGTTATCTGCACATCGCTGGCTGAGGCTTTCCGTGAGTTCGGCCGGACCATGCGTGGATATTACACCAATGATGCGGTTGTACATGCTCCGGAATCGCGGACCTCTTCACCGGTGCGCATTCTGCGGGATGCCCGGACCCTGGAGCATGTGCAGATAAAGGGGCTGTTTCCTTGCGGCGAGGGGGCCGGCTATGCGGGGGGAATCGTTTCTGCGGCGCTTGACGGGGAACGGGTGGCGGAGAGGATCATGCAGGTGCCTCATCCTCCAGGCTCCTGAGGTACAAGTGGCGGTGGACAAACACCGCAGCGATAGTCAGTACGAGCAGAGCGGCGGCAAACAGCTTGTGAGTTTCAATGATCATCAGCAGGTGGGGGCCCAGGAAGAATCCGACCGAGACCCAGACCAGCGACCAGGAAAGGCTTCCAAAAGAGGAGTAAAGCACAAAACGGGAGAGGGGCATATCGGAAAAGCCGGCCGGTATGGTGATGACCGATCGCACGTTTGGGATGTAACGGCCGTAGAGAACATAAAGGTGGCCGTGTTTCTCAAAACCGCGTATGGCTTTGCGGTTCATGTGCTTTATGTAGTGGAAGCGGCTTGATTTAAGAAAATCGGTGATGACATCCGAGTAGCGGCGGCTGAGCAGGAACAGGAGAACAAACCCAATCATGTTGCCCATGGAGGTGACAAATATCGCAGGCATGTACAGCCAGGCCTGGGTACTGGCGTACAAACCGACAACGGCAAGCGAGAACTCACTGGACGGCGTGAGGATGACCCCGTTCAGAAAAAGGAGAAGGAAGCCGATGGTCAGCGCCATGGGCCATGAGATGGACTCGAATATCAGGAAAACGAAATCAGACATCAACAACCCCCTGTTAATCCCATTCCTGTTGGATGGTCTGGACTTTCATGGTTCGGTAGTGGAATCCGATCTTCAGCGAGCGGGTTTTCAGTTGCGGAACACCGTCTACCTGCCATGAAAACGGATGATCATGCTCAATATGATATTCATCGGTGGTAATGGCTACGTGGTTGCTTTTCCATTCGGGAAAAAACGAGTTCGGCATCAACATGGTCCGGTAATGTACGATTGTGGACCAAAGTCCGGGAAAGAGTGCAAAATCCTGTCGCGCAGGATCGGCGCAGGTCCTGATCCATGCCCGTGAAGCCGGTGAATCATAAAAAATTCCGAGAATGGATTTTCCGGGGATTACGGTGAAGAACGTAAGCACGTAAATGGTGAATCCGCCAAGCAACCGGAACAGAAACGAGCCGATGGAGCTGTTGCGGAATGTTTCTACGGCGGTAACCGTATCCGCGGTCAGGCCGACAGAAGCCACGTAGAGGAAAAATTGGTTGTTTGCCTGTCCGACCTGCACTTCCCGGAATGCTGCATGGTGTTCTTTTGTGGCGAAGTCATTTAGCGGGATGGACTCGGAGTCCTTGAGCGACCGCGCAAACAGATTGCCGGTGCCGCAGGGTATGATGCCAAATTCAATGTCATGGACATAATCAATGAGCAGGTTGATGATACGGTTTATGGTGCCGTCGCCGCCGCAAATGAGCACTCTGTTGATGTTGCCCGAACCCAGCAACTCACCTGCGGTCTCTCTTGTGAACTGGTTTACTTCAAAAATGGCAAAGGGCGTACCCTGGTCATTCAGATCATTACCAAGTCTGTTAATCAATGGCTTTATTTGTCCATTGCCGGCTGCTTTATTGTAAATGATTAACAGCAATTTTATGTGCGGATTAAATTATCGGGTGTTGATTTTTTGGCAGGGCGGGTCTTGTAACCCAAACAGGTAATATCCGAATAATTCTGCTTTTATGGTTCATTTTTTGAATGCGGTAAAAAACCGACTGTAAGAATGAAAATCAAGTGGCATTTGAGAGAGGCGCGTCCGGTGCATCACAACATCAGGTGTGGTGCCATGACCGATGCTGTCTCAAATCCAGCACCAAACCATATCCGGGCCCTGAACATGAACCAGTGCAATCCGCTTTCAGTCTGAACCCTGCTGCCGGCGGGACGCCGACCATGTTTCCAGGGCAAGGGCATCATCGCGGTGAATCTGAACATACCCTGTGATTACATCCTCATTAACAACGCTGCCGGAGAAAAGGTATTGGATGGCCGTATTTTCATCTCGGGCGACGACCGTGAT
>SKNT01000046.1 GCA_007120385.1 Balneolales bacterium | reverse complement strand
TTGTTGGCCATTGCCTTTTTCTTCAACCGCTCAAGTGTGGTTTCATCCAGGTTTCTGATGAGTATGTCAGCCATGATCGTCTGATTTGCAGTTATGAATGATAGCATAATGATATCATTTTTTATTGGAATGTTCAAGTGCTTTTTTCAGACAGACCTCGCTGCAGCGCAAAACTTACGCCTGGAGCACAATTCGACACAAATTGCTGCTGAAATGAAAGCAGCACGGCTGCCGTGAGCAACACCATGACTGGAAGCAAGATCACCGTTCCGGGAAACTTGTCACACTCCGTTTCGTATTTACTCCTGCACCCTGACTGCGGATCTGCTGCCTGACCGGACACGTCAGAATGCCTCACCTATGGTGATGTACAAACCGCTTCCATGCCTGCCGATTCCATAGTCGATGCGCATATTGCTCGTGTCACCCGGATTAACATCGAACCGCAAGCCGGCTCCGGCCGCAAACTTGGCATTATCCATCGAAAAATCCTCAAATCGATTCCACACTTCACCAGTGGCGGCAAAGACGGTAATGCCGAACCGCCAGTAAACATGTTGCCGCAATTCGGCCTGGACCTGCACGGCATTGGCATCACGAAACCGTCCCTGATGGTATCCCCTCAGGATTTCCTGTCCGCCCAGCATCGAAAACTCCTGGAATGGCAGACGGCCTTCGGTCATTCGGGTCCGGATTTGAAAGGCCAGCACGGAGGAACCGTCACCGCGCATGTCGAAGTAGGCGCGCGCATCCATCAGCCAGCTTGCATGCGGATGCGTCGCCCCGAGCATAGCGGGATAGTACAGGGTCGACACATCCACATAATAGTTTTCCGTGGGCCATGTAATGCTGTTGCGCATATCCCGTCGAACAGAAAAACCGACACCAGGCAAGGTACTCTCCTCCTCCGTCACAATCCGTTCCGCCGGTACCGGGTCCCCATCGGGCCCCGTAAGTTTCAATTGCGACAAGCGGGACCAGCGCACGAGCGGACCGACGTGAAGGTTCGGAGCAACTTTCCTCAGAAATGCCTGCTCAAACTGCAGTAATCGGTACTCCACATCCATTTCATCAGCACTGCGGCTATACGGGCCCACACCCCAGTACCTGTCGGGGAAAAACGCATAATAATGGCTCCCATCCAGGATCCATCGTTCATTTTGTGTGAGGATATTCGGATGGAATTCTACAAGGAACTGTCTGTTCAGTGTATAAATTGCCGAAGTTATAATCTGAGAAGACCGGGTTTCAATGTCGGCCCGGGCTGCCCGGCCGGGCTTGAACTGGTACACCACCACTCCGCCTGCCATCAGGCTTGTTTCCGGGGTATAGCTGACAAAAGGCAGAATGAATTTGTTGCTCTTGTAGGCTGCCGGTTCACCCGGAACGGCAGCCGCGGTATCTGCTGCAACTGTCCCCGGTGCCGGCCCGGTTGTTGCCCGGACCGCGGTCGTTATGGTGGAAACAAGCAGGATGATCAGGATCGTGACCCTGACATATCGATTGAGAAGCATGTAATATTTGAAATAGAGTTCAGGCACGAATTTAACCGGGCATGCACACGCATAACCCATACTGTGGCATCGGCATACCCGCACGTATACGATTCCGGCCTGTATTGTTGGCCTACCCCTGCCCGTTCAGCGCCCCGGCCTTGTCCTGCATCAGCTCAATGCCCTTGCGGATTGCCTCCTCGTTGAGCGGAATTAGATGATGGTAACGCTCCGGCAGCACCTTCTCCAGGCCCTTGATCACATTCTCCACCTCCAGGACCGGCTTGACCGCCAGCAGCCCGCCGATCACGATCATGTTGAATACCTTCGTGTTTTTCATCCGCACCGACTCATCGTACGCCCCGAGCGAACGCACCTCGATATCCGTGCGCTCCGGCGTGCGCGTCATGCCATTTTCCTCATAGATCAGCAGCCCGCCCGGCTTCACGGCCTTCTCGAACTTGTCCATGGACGGCTGGTTGAGCACAATCGCGGTATCAAAGCGCGTGAGCACCGGAGAACTGATCGGTTCGTCGCTCAGAATTACGGTGCAGTTGGCCGTCCCGCCGCGCATCTCCGGACCATACGATGGCATCCAGCTCACTTCCAGCCCCTGCATCACCCCGCCATAGCACAAAATCTGTCCCATGGAGAGCACACCCTGTCCACCAAATCCGGCGATAATCATCTCTTCGGTCATATCGAATACCTTTTAAATTCGCTTGTTAACTGCCGTTCTTGCCGTCGGACACCAGGCCCTTTCCCGGCACCTTGATATCTCCGAGCGGATAAAACGGGAACATGTTCTCCTCCATCCACTTGTTGGATTCCACCGGATTCATCTTCCAGCCCGAGGGACAGTTTGAAACCACCTCCACTACACAAGTCCCCTTGTTTTCCTTCTGGTACTCCAGGGCCTTTTTCATCGCCCGCCTGGCCTTGCGCGCATTGCCCGGCGTATGCACCGACTGCCGCGTCACATAATACGTGCCCGGGAGCTGCGCCACCAGTTCGGTGATCTTGAGCGGGTTCCCCATCGTGAGCACATCGCGGCCCAGCGGACAGGTCGAACTCTTCATGCCGGGAAGCGTAGTCGGCGCCATCTGTCCACCCGTCATCCCGTAAATTCCATTGTTGATGAACACGATGAGGAAATTCTCTCCGCGGTTGCAGGCGTGGATGGTCTCGGCGGTGCCAATCGCCGCCAGATCGCCATCACCCTGGTAGGTGAATACATATTTTTCCGGGAGGACACGCTTGATACCGGTCGCCACGGCCGGTGCCCTTCCGTGCGCCGCCTCCTGCATGTCCACGTTCAGATAATAGTAGGCCAGCACCGAGCACCCCACAGGCGCCACACCGATGGTCTCGCTCTGGATACCCAATTCGTCAATGGCCTCGGCCAGCATCCGGTGCGCGGTTCCATGTCCGCATCCCGGACAGTAATGCAGTTCCCGGTCGGTCATGACCCCGGTCTTTTTGTAGACCAGGTTTTCGGGGCTGATGATCGATTGTTCTGCCATAATCGTTCCGCTGTTGCAGTTTCGTTTTTATTTTTCTGCTGGATGGGGTTGGCAGCCTTTACGCCGGCTGCTTCTGATGCCACTCTTCCAGGCGTGTTTCAAGTGCCTCCAGAATCTCATCCGGACCGGGAATCATGCCTCCAAACCGTCCGAAATGCTCCACGGGCGTGCGTCCGTTCACTGCCAGGCGCACATCCTCCACCATTTGACCGGCGTTCATCTCCACGGTGAGCATGCCGCTTACCTGTCCCGCCAGCCGCCGGATCTCCTCCACCGGGAACGGGAAAAGCGTGATGGGCCTGAGCAGTCCGGCACGGATGCCCTTCGAGCGCGCCAGGTCCATCGCTTTGCGGGCGATCCGCGCGCTGGATCCGAACGCCACGAAAAGTACTTCAGCATCCTCGCAGCGGAACAACTCAAACCGCACCTCATGCTTCTCGACCTCACGGTACTTGGCCTGGAGCCGCAGGTTCACCTGTTCCATGTCCTCAGACTCCAGGTGAAGCGATGTGATCACGGTGCTTTTCGCCCCGGGTTTCTTGCCCCTGGTGGCCCATTCGGGCGGCTCGCTGAGCCGGGGCTGCTGCTCGAACAGCTCCACCTTCTCCATCATCTGGCCGATGATTCCGTCGGAGAGGATCATGACCGGATTGCGGTACTTGAACGCCAGGTCAAAGGACAACCGTATGAAATCCACGCTCTCCTGCACGGTCGACGGCGCCAGCACGATGAGCTTGTAATCGCCGTGTCCGCCCCCCTTGACCGCCTGAAAATAGTCGGACTGCGAGGGCTGGATGGTCGCCAGTCCGGGTCCGGCCCGCACCACGTTCACGATAACGCAGGGCAGTTCGGCCCCGGCCAGATATGAAATCCCTTCCATCTTGAGGCTGATGCCCGGGCTCGAAGACGAGGTCAGCGCCCGCTTGCCGCACCCCGCGGCCCCGTAGACCATGTTGATCGCCGCAATTTCACTTTCGGCCTGGAGCACCTGCATGCCGGTCCGCTCGGCCGTATTGGCACTCATCAGGTACTCGATGATCTCCGATTGCGGGGTGATGGGGTATCCGAAATAGGCATCCACGCCGGCCAGAATGGCGGCTTCCGCCATGGCCTCGTTGCCTTTCATGAGTCTGATTTCTTTTTTCATGAGTACACTGTTCCAACCTCGCGGTTGATCTCCTGGTTACATTTCGTTATCACTTGACCCGATAGACACTGATTACGGCATCCGGACATACAATGGCGCAGTTTGCGCAGCCGGTGCAGTCGGAATTGACTTTCACGGTATACTGATATCCTTTTGAGTTGACTTTCCGGCTCATTTCGAGCACATCCTTGGGGCACGCATCCAGACAAACCTGGCATCCCTTGCATCTTTCAATGTCAATGATAATGTCTCCCTTTGCTGCCATAGACAAGTAAATTAGGGGTAAAACCTTTTTAGGGAAGCGCTTCCAGCTTTCGACCGACCAAGCGCTTGTTCTTTTTTTTATTGGCGATTAACGTTGGTGCGATTCGTTGATGTATTACCCCAAGATGGTGCTTTCCGGGGTAAAAAAACAAGTTTTTTTTGATGCTTTCAATCACACTTTCTACTAAGAATATCACATTTGATTCTTAAGATATGATGAAGCCATGAAGACCGGAGACGGGTGGATGCGGCCGGCGACCCGATGCCACTCTGCATCCTTAAGCCGGCCTGCAACCCGATGCCACTCTGCTCCCTTATGCCAGCCAGCATGCCGGTCAGCCAAATCGCATCTCGTGCCTGACCGATGCAACATTTTCCTTGCCGGTCAGCATTTCCAGAAGTGTGAATGCGACGTCGGGAGCCGTCGCGGGTCCGGTCGATGTAATAATGTTCCCATCCACGACTACATTCTCATCCAGCACGATGGCACCGAATTCCGCCAGCTCTTTTCTTCGGGACCCATCCGGCAGATCATACGTGGTCGCTTTCCGTTCATTCAGAACACCCGACTTTCCGACGGGCATCGCGCCGACACAGACCGCGGCAATCGGTTTGCGTTCACGGTCGAACACCCTGATCAGTTCCAGAAACCGCCCGTCATAGGCATCCTCATAGAAACCCGCCGTTTCGAATCCGCCGGGAATAGCCAGCGCATCAAAATCCCGGCTGTCGATGCGGGCAAATTCCGCCTCCGGACGCACAATCAGATTCCAGGTGCACGTGATTTCAGGACGGAGCGCTGTCGTGACCACGTTCACAGGCGCCGCTCCCACCTCCCGGCTCCAACCCATGACATCGGTGAACACGCTCGCTTCATAGGCCTCAAAGCCTTGCGGCAAAAAAAGTAGCACGTTTTTCATCTGTTTAAAATCATTGGATTCATATGGTCAGATATAATGTCCATGACAATTATAATCATGCTCCTGTGTGTCCGGGGTTATGCCCGGTCATGGACATTTCATGTGTTTAAAATGTTGGATTTCTAAGGTCACATAGAATGCCCATGACGTTTTTAATCATGCTCCTGTGTGACCGGGCGACGGTCATGGACATTTCATCTGTTTAAAAACTTTGGATTCACAAGGTCACATAGAATGTCCATGACGCTTTTAATCATGCTCCTGTGTGTCCGGGCGACAGTCATGGACATTTCATCTGTCGCTTTTCTGTATCCTGCATCTCAATTCCTATATTGTATTTAAAACTGACCGCCGATGATTCTTAATTCCAAGACTCATTATAGCGGTTTTTTCTGATGCCCCCAACGTAACGCAGCAAAATGGGTGACCGAAATCTCCTGATTCATAAAATCTCCCCTATGGCAATCATCTTATTGCTGTCGTTGGCTTTTTTCCTGTTCACACCGGCCGAGCTGAGCAGTTTGCCAGAACCATTTATTCGTTTGGATGGGGATTCCACCCGTGTCGGACGCAGCATCCAGCCTCAGAAGAGCATGCAATGGCAACGCCAGAAGCTGGAGCCCGGAATCGTCTGGATGTACAAATCCGATTCGCTGTACGGCGCGCCACAGTACCTGAACCTGCTGGCCATGGATGCCGACACCGCCGCCGCCCGGTTCCGGCTGGAAGCGGCCGACCACGCCGGCAAACCGCATCCACCCGAAGAGCCCGTACACCGTCTCACGGCATCCGGATTCGCCCGTATTTTCGACCCGTTGGCCGTGATCAACGCCGGGTTCTTCTCCGATCATCCGGATTATGTAAGCTCCGGGATTTTCAAGGTCCGGGGCGATGTCCTCCCGTTCATGAAAGAGGAGCCGGAAGAGCTGCGCTTCGTGGGCAGTTCGGCCGTTGGCATCGACCGGGAAGGCAACTGGCTGTTTTTCAACCGGGTGGATGCGGCCTGGCCCTCCGACTGGCCCGAAGCCCATACGGCGGTCGCCGGTGCACACCGCCTGCTTGAAGATGGTATCATCCCCGAACCGGTGGCAAGTGAATCGTATGCCTCCCGGCGCGAGCAGCGCCACGCCGGGCTGCGCCACCCGCGCACCGCCATCTGCCTGACGGACGGGGCAGGCAGCAACTCCGGATCGCAGGCCTCCGATTTGCGGCAACAGCCGGGCACCGGAAGCACGGGATGGCAGTCCGATGACGAGCCGACCGCAGAGGCGGACAGCGCCGGATCACCCCGGCCGGAAATCCTGATCCTGGTCGCCGACGGACGTCACAACGAAGCCGTTGGCCTTACCCTCCGTGAACTGGCCATGGTCCTGCTGGACCTGGGTTGCGTGGATGCCGTAAATCTGGACGGCGGCGGGTCCAGCACCATGTATCTTCGCGGCCGTGGCGTGGTCAACCATCCCAGCGGCAATGGTGTGTTCGACCACGAAGGCGAGCGCGCCGTGCGCACGGTGATCATGATACAGTAGCGTCAGCCCCGACAATCATGGAAATAACTCGTTTGTCCACCGGTTCAAGCACCTGCAATCCCGCCAGAATGTGCTGCAATTCATCGGTTTGCAATGGTTTTTTTCGCAAGTATCCGTTAATGTTCTTCAACCTGATATCCTGATACTTGCGATTTTTTCTCTCATGCTCGATCCAGTGGATCAGCTTCGGCTGCACCACATCAAGCCATCTGTTGGCCAGTTCGTACCAGTCCACTCCCTCAGGAAGTGAGATGCCGTCATCTGTCCCCGGCTTTAGTGAAGCACCCGGATGAAAGACCAGATCGTGCAGCTTTTTTACATGGTTCTTCCAGTCGGGATCCGGGATGTCATCCATTTTCATCCATTTTGGTAACAAGAACCGCATCTGGTCAATGGCATTTTTCTTCTTGTTGGGCAGCATCTCCATTTCGTGCCCTGAAAGCCAGCTCATGTGCTTTTTTACGAGCTTGTCCGTCACATCCGTCGGATTCATGGCAATGGAATCCGGCAGGAGCTTCCGCAATTCCTGAACAATCTTGTTGATGTCTTTTTCGTGTTCGCCGTTCCCCTTGCGAAACACCCAATATGGTGCCGATCCAACCGAGCCCTGAACAGCCGCAAATAAAAAGGGCTGCTTTGACTTTACGATGCTAATCCAGGCACCCTCATCCACCTCTATTTCCGTAACCTTTTTGTACAATTCTGGGTCGATGATCGGCCGGTTCCCAAATACCAGATTTCGCAATGACGAAAAGGCATCCTCAAACCCCTCCCATGACCTGTCCTCTTTCTGATGTTCCTCGAATTCCGTGATAATCTGACTGGTGGACAGGGACTCCTCGGAAAAGCTCTCCATATGATCCCCGATGCGCTCTGGAAGTGTGATATTGCTTCCTATGAGATCCTCTACCAGCTGATGCCTGTGATAAAAATTCCTGTCCGTTTTCAGGCGGAATGCATCCGAATCGTCCGGCCAGTATATGGTAACCTGTTTGTGCGGACTGTCCATGCGGTCCACGCGTCCGATCCGCTGCTCCGCCACCCGGATAACCGTTGGCATATCAAGGAATAATACAGCCGATGCCCTTTGCAGGTTCACCCCTTCCGCAAGAGCATCGCTGCACAATGCCGCCATCCGGATAT
>SKNT01000092.1 GCA_007120385.1 Balneolales bacterium | reverse complement strand
GTCACCGGTGGAGCCGTCGAAGTCCACGATCGCCTCGTGGTGCTGCAGGTCCCGCTCGCGCGGCACCCATACGTGCGCCCCGGCGTTTTCGAGCATCGGGATGATGTACGGGAGCGTGAACGCCATGGGAAGCATATCCTCGACCGTCTGGAACAGGCGCGGGCGCTGCCACTCCCACCGCTTCTTCTGCCGCTCATAGTACCAGCCGTGGCTGTGCCAGAGCGCGATCTGCCGGCCTTCGAGGCCGCGCTCCGGCTCCACATGCCGCCCGTGACGCTGCACAATGGGCCGGGGCCGGATCTCGTCGGCGTACGGCATGCGCTGCAGATCGTAATCGTCGGCCGAACGCCGGTAGATATTCGGGATGAGCTCGTGAATCGGCTCATTCAGCGAATAGAGCGTCACCTCGTAGTTGCGGTATCGTCGTGGCAGCCGCTCGGCGAGCATTTCGTACAGCGCGTCGACGGTCTCCGGCCGCATCGGCGCATAAGAGAAATTGACGTTGAAATGGATGCCGGCCGTCAGCGCCTCATCGTCCAGCTCAACGCGCCGGATGCGCACCCCGGGCGCCAGCCGCACCGGATGCTGCGTCTCGTACACCTCGGCAACCAGGTCCATGACCGCCTCGCGCAGGTCCACCTCGCGCGGATCCACCGGCTCGGGCTCAGGCGTGACCGCCGGCTCGGGTGTGCGGCACGACTGCACCAGCACCATCAGCACAAAAACCAGCAGGATTTTGAAATGGGTGGATGCGGCCGGGTGCCACGTCATCACGTGCCCCTTGTCGCCGGATTGTGCCGGCAGAAATCCATTTCGGGTGGATGCGGGATGATTCCCGGGCAGGGTTTTCCGGGTGGATGTGGCTGTAGCCGGCAAACCGGTTTTACCGGTGGGACCGTCCGGGCGCAGGTGGCGGCGGAATGGCAACATGGTTTCAGCAAGGAGGGGAAAAATCGTCTTCATGGGAATGCGTCAGGAAATCAGGGGGAATTCGTGGAATAGAGCAATCGTGAAATGTTGGAATCGTGAAGTTGTGAAATTCGCGAAATTAGCGAAAACATCATCGAAGGGGTTTTTCAAACCGCCAGAACACACGGTCGACCCGGGCGCCGGCATGGTGCGCATAGAACGGGATGGGTCCCACCCAGGGGATGATCGCCATTTTGTTGCCTTCTTCCTTGAGGTCGCGCAGGCACCGCTTGAGCAGCACCTCCCCGATCCCCTTGCCCCGCAGTGAGCTGGAAGTGCCCATCGGCCCGAACCAACCGGTGCCGACATTGTTGCCGTTGTAGGCCGAAAAACCGCGGATGGTGTCGTTGACCTCCGCAATGTGCACCGCCACGGGATCGCGCCGGAAGGCCATGGCCACCTCGTGCCGCCACAGGGCAAACTCATCCTCAATGAAACGGAGCAGCTCCACACGGTCCTCTTCGCTGGCCCGCCGGATGTGGATGCCCTCCTTTGCCAGTTTGTGCTCCTTCACCGTTGTCTCCCAGTCGCTGTAGTCCAGATCGGCAATCAGGTTGGTGGTGTCGTCAAAGCGCACGAAGCCCATCCGCCAGGCAAAACAGAGCGCCTCGGTATAGCGCGGGTCGATACCGGGCTGAAAATAGTTCAACGGAACATCAAAAATGCGCACTTTTATCGCCCCGGCCTTGCGGAACAGCGCCTCCATTTTTTCGAACAACTTTCGTGCCTGACCCTTTTTTCGACTGTCCTGAGCAACGCCCATCAGCTTCAGGTAGCCGATCCGCTCCCCGCGGATATCCCGGGTCACACCCTGCATGAATCCGGCCACGGTGCCCTCATCTTCGGCGACCAGCACCATTTCCGGCTCGAATTGCGGATCCTCGTAGAGTTTTTCTTTCAGCAGCTCCGGAGTGATGGTATCATAGACGAGCGTTTCCTGCAACAATTTAAGGACACCGTCAAAGTCCTCATCCCTGTACGTTCTAATCATAAAAAAACCTTTTTTTCTGATGGATTGATCACTGTGAAAATAGGGTCTTTTTGTGAGATTCTCATTAATCGTTGAGCAATTCCCTGACGGCCTCCTCCATTTGCCCGTACTCCAGGTAGCCGGGCGCATAGAACCGGATGTTTCGACCGCCATCAAGGATGTATGTGGTCGGGATGACACTGAGCGGACCGTATTTTTCCTGGACGCGGCCGTCGTCGACCGGCGCCGGGTAGTTGATGCCGAACGTTTCTGCAAATTCCGTGACTTTCCGGCGGGCCCCGTTCTCATCCAGAGACACCCCGATGACCTGCACACCACGGTCGCCGAACGCCTCCTGGAGCCGGATAAGCGCCGGGACCTCGTCGCGGCAGGGCGGACACCAGGTGGCCCACAGGTTGAGCACGATGATGCTGCCCTCATAATCGCTCAGGCGAACGGTGCTGCCGGTGATGTCTTCCAGTTCGAAATCGGGCCCCTGGTAGGTCCGGGTGGCCGGGAAAAGCTCGGCCGGACGCCAGGTCTGCGCATCCGGTCCGGCAACCGTATCATCTTCAGGTATGTGCCCGATTTCCCGGGCCGGACCTGGCTTATCCTTTGCATGATCCGGCCCGGTGGTATCAGGAGCCTGTCCGTGCAGATCCGGATCCGGGGCGAGTCCATTCTGTTCCGGAGTGAGACCAAGCGGATCGCTCAGCCATGCGATGACGATGAGGGCGCTCACCATCGCGATCACCCCTGCCCAAACCACACTTTTTTTGTCCATAAATGCGCGTATTTTTATGACGGCTTCAGTGCCATTTCACAGAGCTGGATCCCGGTGGCCGGCAGCCGGACCTGGAATCCGCCCTTCCACCCATCCATGATACAAATACCCGCACAAAACCGGTATGCTTACTGCGCATAAACTTGCAAGGTTCATTGACGGACGTCCCATCTGGTCGGACCTCTCGTTTTCGCTGCGCAGCGGTGAGCGGGTGGCGCTTCGCGGACCCTCCGGATCCGGCAAGACGCTGCTCATGCGGTCCATGGTCGGACTCGATGCCATAGACCAGGGCGAGATCCGTTTCCGCGACCGGAACCTGGACCAGTGGGACATCCCCCGGTACCGGCGCCTGGTGCGGTACATCCCACAGGACGCCGCATTCCTTTCCGGAACCGTGCGGCAGAGCATCGAGCAGTTCTTCTCCTTTCGTGCCAATCGCGACCTGGTGCTGGACACGGCCGAGCTGGAGCGGAACCTGGACATCCTGCAGCTTCCCGGGTCCTTTCTCGACAAGACCGCCGGCCATCTCTCCGGCGGGGAAAAACAGATGGTAGCCATCATGCGCTCCCTGCTGCTCAGTCCGGAGGTTTTGCTTCTGGACGAGCCCACATCCAACCTGGACGAAGCCATGGTCTCCCGGGTGGAAGCGCTGGTGGAGGCGTGGATGACAGGCGATGCGGAGCGGCGGTTCGTCTGGACCAGCCACGATACCCGCCAGCTCGACCGGCTGACTTCCCGGTCCATAGAACTCAACGGAGTCCCGGCGACTTCCGAAATCCGCCCGGATTCCAGCTTGGATACAACCGATCGCGCCATCGGCCGGCAATCCCGCACAAGCGGCGCCTCATGACCTCTGACGCCTGAAACCATCCCGATCTATGGAAGAAACCTCCTATATCGTCATCGGCAACTGGCAGCTTGCGCTGGCCGCAACGTTGCTGCTGGTCAACATCGCGCTATCGGTGGTGTTGCGGCTCGGTATGGGCCGCGACCTGATCGTGGGCGCGGTGCGGATGACGGTGCAGCTGGCGCTGGTAGGACTGGTGCTGGAATGGATCTTTCAGACGCGCCAGCCGGTGCTGATCGTTCTTATGGCCCTGATTATGGCCGGACTTGCCGGTGTGGCCGCCGTGCAGCGCACCAGCCGGCGGTTTCCCGGCGTGTACTGGAACAGCCTGGTGATGATCAGCGCGAGCGCCTTCCTGGTGACCGGTGCGGCCATCACGGGCATATTGCAGGTGGATCCATGGTATGATCCGCAGTACCTGATCCCGCTGCTCGGCATGGTGCTTGGCAATGCGCTGACGGGCATTTCGCTCGGCCTGGACCGCTTGATGGAGGGGTGCACCCGCAACCGCAACTGGATCGAGACCATGCTCTCACATGGCGCCAGCCGGTGGGAGGCGGCCCATGAGGAGATTCGCCAGGCCCTGCGCACCGGCATGATCCCGACCGTAAACGCGATGATGATCATGGGCATCGTGAGTCTGCCGGGGATGATGACCGGGCAGATCCTGGCCGGCGCCGCTCCGCTGGATGCGGTCCGCTACCAGATGGTGATCATGTTCATGATTGCGGCCTGCACCGCACTGGCAACGCTGGGCGTGGTGCTGCTGGCCTACCGGATGCTGTTCTCGCCGGACCACCGGCTCATGAGCTCGCTCATCCGGGAGAAAAAATAGCCGAAATTCAATTTCCCGGAGCAGAACCCGGAACAGGGGCTAACGGTGCCCCTGACGGCCGGCATGAAAGCCGGCATGGATGGTTGATTGGCTTGTTGGATGGATGGATGGATGGTTGGTTGGTTGGATGGATGACCGGCATGGCAACCAAACCGGTTCATTCCTTCGGCACATCCAGTTCGTGGACCAGTTCATCGCATTCGCGCTTGACCTTGGCTATGCGGGCCTCGGAGAGCCCGAGTTCGTGCAGAAGACCTGTTTCATCCGGAACGGTGCGGCACAGTACCACACCCTTATCCAGCAGAAATTCCTTCTCCTTGCGGTTCAGGCTGCTCAGGCACGTAACGGGATGCAGGCCTGCCAGGCCGATCCGGTGTTTCAGGCTGCTTTTCTGGGGATAATCCCATCCCAGCATGACCAGTCCGGAGCATGTGCCGTAGCTGATGGCGTCGTCGGTAAAGCGCGTATTTGTGACAATCCATCCTTCGTGCTCGGTGAAATGGTTACTCTCGGAGTTTGGCGACATCTCCACATCCCGGAACCGGGAATGGATGTACAGAGGCACTTTGACGTCGCATTTGACGCCCGGACGGTTGTGGAATTTGCACTCGACCAGGATCTGCTTGCTGTTCTTCACGGCCAGTACATCAATCTCATGGCTCACGCACTTTCCTTCCACCACCACGCCGACCTCCGTGCGGAAGCCCTGCTGTTCCAGGATGGCGCCGACAAACCGCTCAAACGGGTACCCCGACGGCCCCAGCTCCATGATCGCTTTCTTGAGCTTGTAGCGCGCCGCCTTGGACCGGGAGCGTTTGCGCAGCATCTCGTAGGCCTTGCGGTAGATCCTGCCGGTGGGAATGCCGTCGTAAAGCAGGTCACTGACCCCATCCACCACAAAATCGATCTGTGAATCGGTGGCTCCGGAGCGTTCGAGGGAGCGGCGCAGTTTATCCTCCGAAAACGGAACCTTCTCGCCGGAGGCCTTTGTTATGCGTACACTTTGCCGGTTCATATGCCATCCTGATTAAATTTTATCCTATATTCGTGCGTATCTTCTGTCGACTGTTCGCAAGTTAGGGCAACGGCCTCATCCAGCCAAATATGATATGGCCGGATGCGGGACAGGCAGCAGCAAACAAACCGAAACACGAACCCAAGCCGATCGACATCCATGGCAAAAGAAACCCGCACCTCGCTGACCGTCACGGTCTTCATTCTGCTGTTTATCCTGAATGTGCTGCTGCAGATGCTGCTTTCCGGCGAGCCGCTCGGACGCCTGCTGGCCGAGGTGTTCACCACGCCCATGGGTTTCTTCAATCTGATTTCTGCTACGGTGCTCTGGTTCATCAACTACTTTTTCAGTCCGCTGGCGTTCTACCTGATGGGAATCATCATCGCCCTGGAGTTCCTGGTGCTGCCACTCATGGTGCGCTACCGGTACGTTTCCTTCAAGCCGAACCTGTTTGTCTCGATCATCGGTGCGTTCTACATCTGGCTGGTGTTCCGGATCATGGGCGTGATTTTCGGATGATGGAATTGCTGTCCCAGCCTGTGTGTTTTCAGTGATATCACACAGTGCCGGCCAAACCGCATCCACAATGCGGACCGGCTATCGATCTATTGCAACAATCCGGGCCGTTCAGGCCGAAACCGAATGGCGCAACAAATCTGGAATATCCCTTCCCTGCCCCCGCACGACTTTTTCCTCTGTCTGGATGTGGACTCGTATTTCGACTACGAGCACGACCCGGAGCAGATATTCGAGCGCGGCTTCACCCGGCCGGTGCCGTTGCGCAAACGCGACATTCTGGCCACCATTTTCTTCAATGGGGATGCGGAGGCGCCCGAATTCAGTGTCAGGGCCCATGAGTCGCTGTCCGGCAGCGAGCAGGCCGAGGTCGATGCGGTGCTGCGCCGGATTCTTGGGGTCGATCTGGATCTTGCGCCGTTTTACGAGCAGGCAGCCGACGATCCGGTGCTGTCGCCCATGTTCCCCGAGCTCTACGGGCTCAAACGCCTGAGCCGGGCCAATTTTTTTGAGGATGCGGTGAACCGGATCATCCAGACGCAGATCAAGCACAAACCGACGGCGCGCAAGATGGTCTACGAGGTACGCAGCGCCTTCGGGACCCGGCTGGAATCGGACGGCGGAATGGTGCCGGCGTGGCCGCGTCCGGAGCGGTTGCTCACGGGGGATCCGGTCGCCATGAAGCGCCACGGGCTGTCGCTGCGCAAGGGCGAGTATCTTGTGGGACTGGCGGAGGAGTTGCTGCACGGGCGGTTTGCACAATCGTTGGAGCGGTCCACAGGCACCCAGGACGTGCACGAAGGCGGTTTTGAGACCAGCGTGGAACCGGACTCTGGCCGGGCGCTGAAATCGATCGAATCAATGCCGCCGCGCGAGCTTTATGAACTGCTGGTATCGGTGCGCGGTATAGGTCCGACCACCGCGCAGGACCTGATCCTGTTCCGCAACCGTACCGACGGATGGTTTGCCAGCCATGTGGAACGGGGACGCGAAAAGGCCGTGCGCCGCTGGATCATCCTCTCATACGGCGGTGACCCGGATCATACCAGCGAAGAGGATTTTCAGGAGATGATCCGGTGCTGGAAAGGATACGAGGCCGTGGCACTGGAATTTCTCTACGTACACTGGGTGCTTTCGGAGAAACGCCAACAGGGCCGTGAATGAGGCGGCTACCGTTGAAACCTGAGCGGCTTGCGTTGCCTTTCAGCCGGAAACAATTCATTCAGACTGCTCTCCCAGGCACGTCCGTTTTTGACCACCATGAAGACGTTTTCCGAGTTGCGGATGTCATCCAGCGGATTCATGTTCAGCACCACAAAATCGGCCAGTTTGCCCGGCTCTATAGATCCCAGGTCGTTGCCCAGACCCAGATACTCGGCACCGTGGATGGTGGCCGCGCGGATCGCTTCCAGCTCCGTCATGCCCCCCTGGACGAACATCCACAATTCCCAGTGCGCCGCAAGACCCTGCAGCTGGCCGTGTGAGCCGAGCAGCACGCGTCCGCCTGCACGAACCACCTGCCTTGCCGAGCGGGCCAGTTCGAAGTGATGGAACTCCTGATCCGGAACCATCAGACGCCGGCGCGCCCGGGCATCTATTACATGACGCGGAACGAACTGCAGCAGCCGCAAGTCCTCATACACATTGTAGTTCTGGTACCAGTAGTTTTCGCCCCAAATACCGCCGTAACCGACGACCAGTGTCGGCGTGTATCCCACATTGGATACCCCGAGCAAGGCCAGCATGTCGTTGCGCAGCGGGGCAACGGGAATGGCATGCTCAATACCCGTGTGGCCATCGATGATCATGGTGATGTTGTGCTGGAGCATGGATCCGCCTTCCGGATAGACATTAAGCCCGACCTCCCTGGCCGCCTCCAGCACCCACTGGCGCTGCTCGCGACGCGGCTGGTTGTAGCTCTTGACCGATGTCGACCCCACCGCCTTATGGCGCAACAGGTGATAGCGCGCATCATCCAGGCTTTCGATGACGGCTTTGTTCGGATTCTCGGCTCCGTACAGGACAAAACCGGTGGAATAGATGCGCGGACCGATCATGCGTCCGGCCCGGACCTGCTCGGCCATCGCAAACACGGACTGGGTGCTGGCGGATGGATCGTGCGTGGTGGTAACCCCGTAGGCCAGGTTGGCCTCATATTCCCAAAGCCGGTTCGGCGTGATATCAAGCACCGAGTAGCCCATATGGGCGTGTACGTCAACAATTCCCGGCATGATCGTCTTGCCGTAGACATCAAAGATGCGGGCGCCCTCCGGAATGCGCACGGTCTCGACCGGTCCCACTTCTACAATCCGGTTGTTGCGCACCACAATGGAGCCGTTTTCAATGACCTCGTCGTTGTTCATGGTTATGATGCGGGCGTTGCTGTAGACCGCAACGCCTTCCGGACGATCGGCCCTGAGTTCCAAACGAACAGTTATGATTTGCGGATTATAAGTTGCATTTCCAATTCTCCAATTCTCTTTGTCCTCCGGCTGCTCCTCATGGGATTCATTCATTTTGAAAAGCGGGCGGACTTCCTGCTTGTACACGGCGTTGCCAAGAGCAAATACGAGGTGACGTGCGTCGGCCGACCAGCTGATCCAGTCGCCGCCGTAACGTGTCAGCTTGCGGATAGGCAGCGACGTGCTGGAAGCGGAGATTTCGAGCGGATCGCCTCCGGCCCGCGGAATCGGTGTGACATAAACATTATGCAAGTCCTTGAAGGCCAGAAACCGGAAATCGGGTGAGATCAGCAGCTCCTCTGCCGTTTCACTGACTACATGGTGCATGTAGTCCGAGCCGTCCGGCTTGATGCTCGACAGCTTGGTTTTCCCGTCCACCGTTTCAAAATAGAAGAGCCGGGATCCGTCAAAACTCCACTTGATCCGGGGCATGCGCCGGTTGGCACCCCGGTTGGCCGTCTCGGTTACGTGTGTCACTTCGCCAGATTGCAGATCCTTGATCTTGATATTCAGGAAAAACTCCGAACCAAGGTTTTTTCCCCGGTTCACGATGCCGCTTCCCTGCAGGAAGGCGACCTTCCTGCCGTCCGGTGATATTACCGGATTGGCATACTGGTCGGGCCGTGTGGTGATCCGGCGCACATCTCCCCTGCGGCCGATACGCACTTTTTTGATGTGTCCTCCCGCCTGCTCATCCCATGTGGCATAGACAACAAACCTCCCGTCGCGCGAAACCGAAGGGGCATACTCGAGATGCTCCCTTGTTTCGGTCAGCCGCTCCGGTGTGCCGTCCGGCAACGCCAACCGGTAGAGGTAACCCGCTGCCTGGAATATGAGATACTCCTTGTCCGGGGTCAGCACCGGCCAGCGGATCACGCTGGATTCAAATCGCTCATCAGGCACCGGGAAGTCAAAATGCACGGCATCGGCGATCTTCTTGTTTACGGTTGCCCGGAATGAAACAGGTGTCACAGAACCGTCTTCCAATGCAATTTTATGAATCTTACCGTCAAAACTGATTACAATATGCAAGTTGTCGGGAGTCCAGGAGAAAGCGGGATACACCCCGTGGATGGCCCAGGTTTCCTGCTGGTCCAGATCCAGTCCGTCAAACAAGACTCTCTCGCGGCCGGTGTCCAGATCGCGGATCATCAGCGCGGATCGCGTACCGATCCGGCGTACAAAAGCAAGTTTGCTTCCGTCATGGGACGGGGTCGGACGCACTCCGCCGCCGGTTGCCCGGGTTACCGGTTCAATGCGCCCGGTCTGGCGGTCGAAGCGGTTGATCTGGAAGATACCCTCATGGACATCTTTGTTATAGTCGAACGGTCCGGAAAAGCTGTAGTAGACCCAACGGCCATCCGGAGAGACGGCGGGTTCATTCTGGTCGGAGGTCCAGGTCTGTTTTTCTGTGAGCTGCAGTCCGCTTCCCCCCTGCACATGGTACAGCCAGATCTCACCGGCACCAAGTGATCGCGTACCGGTGAAATGCTTGCGGGCCACCAGGTATTCACCCTCAGGCGTCCAGTACGGTGAACTGAGCAGCCGGAACGATTCCGTGGTGACAGCGCGGCGATTGGAGCCGTCCGCATCCATCAGCCAGATATTGTCACCCCCGCCACGGTCGCTTGTAAATGCGATGGTTTTACCATCCGGGCTGAAACGCGGCTGCATATCGAATGCCTGTCCGCCGGACAGCAGTTCCGCCTCACCACCATTAATGGAGACGCGATAAATATCTCCAAGCAGATCAAAAGCGATGTATCGGCCATCCGGACTCACATCCAGGTTCATCCACGTTCCCTCATCGGTCTCAAACCGGATGTCGCGGGTAGGCCACTGATCCCATTGCCGCCCTTCCACTTCCCAGGCATGTTCATTTTCGGCAACTTCATTTTGGACCCGAGGCATGGTGTCCGTTTGTGATGCCGCCGTTTCCAGTGCGGCGGTATGGGATATCACCAGGAAAATCGAAAGCAGTGCATTCATGTCAGAAATATTTAAATCCGGTTACCGGTCAATAATGGTATCAAAGCAAGATACAAAAAAATGTCAGTTTGCCTAAGCAGGGTACGGTGAGCGGGTGTTGTTGGTGTTTTGTGCATTCCGTTTCAGGTCGTATTTTTAGCGGAATGCGGCATCCGGAAGAACGGAGCCGTTTCGAATCACATTAATCCATCCCTCATGCTGGAAATCCAAAAACGCCTCAGCAACAGTTTCTACGCGCTGCTAGCCCTGCCGGCCACGGCCATGGGATTTGGCCTTTCAATTCAAATTGCGGCGCTCAGCTGGCTGCTCACCTACCAATATGGACTCGAGATATCCGATATCGGCCTGGTCTGGGCCACCGGTCCGATCGCGGGCATTCTGGGACAGGTGATTATCGGCATCATCAGCGACAAAGTATGGGTTTGGAACGGCCGCAGGCGGGCCTTCATCGTTATCGGAGGGGTGCTGGCTTCGCTGATGATCCTTGCGTTGCCAAACATCGGCGTGATTCAGGCGGGACTGGGACTGGAAGGGGTCCTCGGCATTGCGATACTGATTTCGATGGTACTGGACCTGTCCATCAACATTTCGTTCAATCCCACACGGTCCATCATCGCCGATGTCACACCGGAGGGACGCGAACGCACAAAAGGGTATACATGGATGCAGACCGTTTCCGGTACCTTCGGCGTACTTTCGTATGCCATCGGGGCCATATTCGGAAACATCATTCTGCTCTATTTCGGAGTTTTCCTGGTCTTCTTCTTTTCGGTGATCCCGCCGTTCTTCATCAAAGAGCCCAAATACCTGGGCCGGTATGGTGAAGACGAGGACGCAATTGCGAAGGAACTGTCCGAAAGTGACGACATGCCGCAAAGCGTCAGCGATGCCTCCCTTTCCCGCATCCTGATCAGTATCCGTCCGCTCTGGGGATTTCTGATGTACGGGATTTATGCCATCGTCAAGCGCCTGAGCGGATTTGAATTCCCCGGCTACTATTTCGAGATTTTCGCACTGATCGTCACCATCTACCTGATCGGCGAAACTCTGCTCAAATCGGAAGAAGGAAAAACCAGGGAGGAGGCCGGAAAAATCGGTTTCCAGAAAGTGTTGGCTGCGCACTCTTTTTCGTGGATCGGGGTGCAGAGCATGTTCATCTACTTTTTCGCCTTTGTCTCCTACCAGATGCCGGATCTTACCGACGTGGGCGTGGGCAGCGTGGTGAACTGGAGCTTTTTCTCGCTGAACCTGGTGGCCGCAATCATCCCGGTGCTGGCCCTGGGGCCGCTTGCCAACCGGTTCGGCCGGGTGCGCGTCCACGCAACAGCCCTGGTGATCATGGCTTTCGGCTACGCTCTCATTGTTTTTCTCGGGGATTCCCCTTATGTGCTCTACCTCCTTATGATGATAGTCGGCATCGGCTGGGCCTCCATCATCAGCCTTCCGTTTGCGATCATGTCCCAGAAAATCGCGCAGAACCAGATGGGACTCTATATGGGACTGTTCAACCTCTCGGTGGTCCTGCCGCAGCTGGTGTCAAGCTTTGCCGTGGGAGATCTTGTCCAGGCGGTGGATAACAAAACAATACTGCTGGTAATCTGCTCGGTTACCGTCGCATTCTCGGCTGTGGCATGGTTCCTGGTATCCGAGCCAAAGGACGAGATGACGGAGAACCCCGCTCTGCTGGACGAAAAAATTGAAAAGAAGCTGAGGGATTGACCCTCGCCGGAATCTGTCCATAAAAAAACCCGATACCCCGAAACAGTGCGGGATACCGGGTTTTTCATTTCGGCTTTCAGGCGAATCTGAAAGACGCGTTGACGGATGGACTTAGAAGCCCATGCCTCCGCCCATTCCGCCCATGCCACCCATATCGGGTGCACCGCCGGCTCCTTTGTCATCGTCTTTCGACGGCTTATCGTAGACAACCGCTTCGGTGGTGAGCATCAGACCGGCAACCGAAGCCGCATTCTCAAGTGCGGTGCGGGTTACCTTGGTCGGATCGATGACACCGGCCTTGGCCAGGTCTTCGTACACCTCGGTGCGTGCGTTGTATCCGAACGCGTCCTTGCCTTCCTTGACCTTCTGAACGACAATGGAGCCTTCCACACCGGCGTTGCCGGCAATAATGCGCAGTGGTTCTTCCAGTGCACGACGGACGATGCCAAAGCCAACTTCCTGATCCGGGTTTTCACCCTTCAGGTCATCCAGTGAATGTGCGCAGCGCATGAGCGCCACACCGCCACCGGCCACGATACCTTCTTCAACGGCAGCTCGGGTGGCATGAAGGGCATCCTCCACGCGGGCTTTCTTCTCTTTCATCTCAACTTCGGAAGCAGCACCGATGTACAGTACGGCAACTCCGCCACTCAGCTTGGCCAGACGCTCCTGGAGTTTCTCGCGGTCGTAGTCGGATGTGGTATCCTCAACCTGGGCTTTGATCTGGTTGATGCGGGCCTTGATGTCGCCTTCCTTGCCTTTGCCATCAACAATGGTGGTATTGTCCTTGTCGATGGTAATGCGGGCGCTTTGTCCCAGGAAGTCCAGAGTGGCATTTTCCAGCTTGTAGCCGCGCTCCTCGGAGATGACCGTTCCTCCGGTGAGGATGGCAATGTCTTCCAGCATGGCCTTGCGGCGGTCGCCGAAGCCCGGTGCCTTCACGGCTGCGATTTTAAGCGTTCCGCGCAGCTTGTTGACAACCAGCGTTGCCAGGGCTTCACCTTCCACATCCTCGGAGATGATCAGAAGCGGCTTGCCGGTCTGGATCACTTTTTCGAGTATCGGAAGCAGATCCTTCATGCTGGAGATCTTCTTGTCGTAGATTAGAATGTAGGGATCCTCCAGCTCGGCAATCATTTTTTCGGAGTTGGTCACGAAATACGGGGAGAGATAGCCGCGGTCGAACTGCATACCCTCTACCGTTTCCAGATGGGTATCGGTCCCCTTGGCTTCTTCCACGGTGATCACACCGTCCTTGCCCACTTTCTCCATGGCATCGGCAATCAGGTTGCCAATGAACTCGTCGTTGTTGGCCGAGATGGTTCCGATCTGGGCGATCTCGTTGCGATCACTGATATCACGGCTGATCTTCTTGAGTTCGGCAACCACGGCTTCCACGGCCTTGTCGATGCCACGCTTGAGATCCATCGGGTTGGCACCGGCGGTCACGTTCTTCAGCCCGGAGTGGATGATGGACTGGGCAAGCACGGTAGCAGTAGTGGTACCGTCACCGGCAATGTCGCTGGTCCTGGATGCCACTTCACGCACCATCTGTGCGCCAAGATTTTCCAGTTTGTCTTCAAGTTCAATCTCCTTGGCCACGGTTACACCATCTTTGGTAACAGTAGGAGCGCCGAATGATTTTTCGATAACCACGTTGCGTCCGCGGGGACCCAGGGTCACTTTTACCGCATTGGCAAGTTTGTCGACCCCTTTTCTGAGGCCGTCACGAGCTTCGATGTTATATTTGATTAATTTTGACATAGGTCACAATTCGTTTTAAATGTTTAACAGGTTCGTTTGCAAAATCGTCAGGAAAGAATGCCGAGGATATCGTTCTCGCGCATGATCATCAGCTCTTCGCCGTCGATCTCGATCTCCGTGCCGGCGTACTTGCCATAGAGCACCTTGTCTCCCTCCTTTACCGACATCTCTATTTTCTTTCCGTCTTCAACCCGGCCGTCGCCTACCGCAACAACCGTTCCGCGCTGCGGCTTCTCTTTAGCGGAGTCGGGGATGATGATCCCGGAGCTGGTTTTCTCCTCAGCTGAATCCGGGCGAACCAATACTCTGTCACTAAGAGGTCTGATACTTGCCATAGTGTTACTCTTTTTTTGATTAATGGTGATTTGGACTTTTTAGCACTCGCGTCTTCCGAGTGCCAATTTTTGCTCGTGCCAATAATAACAAATGCTATGCAAGAGCGCAAGGTACATTTTTACATTTTAGCACTCTGTCCCATTGGAATGCTAACAGTGCTAAAACAACGCTTCGGGGGGCTGGCGTTCACATGCGGGAAATACCGTTCATCGTTTGACTTCCAGCCATTTAGCCAGGTGGACAAATTCCTCCGGTTCCAGCTCTTCGGCTCTTCTGGAGGCATCAAATCCATCCGGGTAAGAGTCCTCGAAAAGCCCTTTGAGCGCATTGGAAAGGCGTTTTCTCCGTTGCTGGAAAGCGGTTCGCACCACCAGCTTGAACCGGTCCAGGGGAACCGGCAGGTCTGCCGCCGAACCGGGGAAGCGCTCGTTGCCCGGCCGGTATGAGATGACCGCGCTTTCGACTTTCGGCGGCGGACGAAAAACATGGCGTGAAACCGGAAACAGCAGCTCCACCCTTCCGAGTACCTGCGCCTGCACACTGAGGATGCCGTACTCCTTGGTGCGGGGCCGGGCCACCAGACGCTCGGCCACCTCTTTCTGGATCATGAGCACGGCCTGGGAAAAAGGCGGCCCCTGATCCATGATTTGGAACAGAATGGGACTGGTCAGAAAGTAGGGAAGGTTGCCGATCACAAAGAGATTGCCCCCCGCTCCGGTTCCCAGTGCCGCAAGGTCCGCATCCAGAAAACTGACGGGATGGATGGTGACGCCGGGGCACTTCCGGGCGATCACTTCAATGGCCCGGTCATCCACTTCAAAGACATGCAGGTCGGGGTACCGCTCCGACAGCGGCACGGTGAGGGCTCCGGTTCCCGGACCTATTTCCACGACCCGGTCCTCACTGGCGGCGTGCAGGCTGCCCACAATACGGCGGATGATGTTGCCATCCTTCAAAAAATGCTGGCCGAGTGATTTTTTGGGTCTTATGTGCATTGTTTCAGGTAAAAAAAGCAGATTCGTACGTAAAAGCGGATATGCGCAGACTCTCTAACGCAGGGCTGGCCGATTGCGCAGCTGCGGCGGTTCTTCCGGGATGCACCGCATCATGAAATAGCACCCGATTCATCATTTTTTTTTATAATTTGTCATTTTGATCTTTCCACGAATACTCCGGTACCTACATGGAAATAATGAACCCCTATCAGGTGGCGCACCAGTTCGGGTTGAAAACACTGGAAAAAACCGAAGAATACTCCGGATCACGCGTCAGCATGAAAATAGGGTTACCGAAGGAACGTTCCAAGGATGAGCGACGGCTGGCGGTCACTCCGGGAGGGGTTTCGGACCTCAAGGCCAACGGACACGAGATCTACCTGGAGGCCGGCGCAGGCGAGGAAGCCCGTTTTTCAGACCGGGAGTACTCGGAATCCGGAGCTGAAATTATCTGGTCCACCGAGGAACTGTACAAGAAGTCCGAGATCATCCTCAAGGTGGCGCCGCCGGATGAGAGCGAACACGAGCTGCTTCAACCAGACCAGACCATCATATCCGCACTGCATCTGGGCAACACCACCGAAGGTTACCTAAAGGAGCTGATCCGAAAAAACATCACCGGGATCGGTTTCGAGTTCATCAAATCGCCGGACAACAGTTTCCCGATTGTGCGCATGATGCACGAGATCACCGGATCCATGTCGGTCCAGATTGCCGCGCATTATCTTGAGAACAACCAGCAGGGACAGGGAATCCTGTTCGGGGGCATCTCGGGCGTGCCGCCTGCGACGATAGTGATCCTGGGCGCCGGCATCATTGCCGAATATGCCGCACGCACGGCACTCGGCTACGGCGCGCAGATCTTTGTAATGGACACCGACCTGGCGCAGCTGCGTCATCTTGAAAACTCCCTGGACCGGCGTATCATCACCGCCATGTCCACCCACCAGTTCATCTCCTCGGCACTCAAAGTGGCCGATGTGGTTATCGGGGCGGCCATGGTCGAGGGCCACCGTTCCCCTTGCTGGGTAACCCGGCCGATGGTCGAAACCATGAAGGAGGGCAGCGTGATTGTGGATGCGGTGATCGATCAGGGCGGATGCATAGAAACAAGCCGCACCACTTCGCACTCCGATCCTGTATTTGTGGAATACGGCGTGGTGCATTACTGTGTGCCGAACATCCCCTCGAATGTGGCCAGATCGGCCACCATCGCACTGAACAACCTGCTGGTACCCTTTCTTCTGGACATAGGGGACGCCGGAGGGCTGCGCGAAGCCCTGTGGACCAACGTCAGCCTGCGCAACGGCACCTACGTCTACAAAAACCAGCTCACCAAGAAATCGCTTGCACAGCTGTTCGGCATGCCTTATCGCGACATTGAAATGCTCATAGCCAGCCGGATCTGAGTGGCAGTTATTTCCCTACCAACACTGAAATACTAACAGAATCAAAGCTAATGAACCAATTCTATTACTCTCCTCTGACACTTATCATCCTTCTGGCGGCGTACGCCTGCGGTCCCACGCATGACTGCGACGTGCTGCCCGGACCACTAAGCGAGCAGGACATCATGAAGCATGTCGAAGTTCTGGCAGCGGACGAATTCGGGGGCCGTACACCCGGCACCGTCTACGAAGAAATGACCGTGGCCTATATCATTGGGCAATTTGAGGAGCTGGGTATTGAACCCGGGATGCCGGACGGCTCCTTCACCCAGGATGTTCCCCTGATGGGACAGGTCTCGCAAAATGTCAACGTAACGCTCCGCTCCGGAGACCAGCAGGTCCGGCTGGCGTATCAGGATGATGCCATGGCCTGGCCGGCACACACCCAGCGTTCCGTGGATGTACGCAACGCCGAACTCATCTACGTCGGATACGGCATTGTGGCGCCGGAAGAGGACTGGGATGATTTCAAGGGAATGGACGTATCCGGCAAAGTGCTGGTATTCAAAAACTACAATCCCGTGACCTACGAAGACCGGTTCGACGGCGGCAACCGTCTTTACTACGGACGCTGGACCTACAAATTTGAGCAGGCCATTGAACAAGGTGCGCTCGGAGCCCTTATCATCCACACCGATGAGACGGCCGGTTACGGCTGGGATGTGGTCCGCAACAGCTGGAGCCGTGAACGGTTCTTCGTTTTTGAGGATGAGGAACCGTCCACGCAATTCAACGGCTGGCTTACCCACGAGAGAAGTCGGGAGCTGTTTGAAATGGCCGGGCTCAACCTGCAGGACATGCTGCATGCCGCCGAAAGCCCCTATTTTGAGCCGATCCCTCTGACCGGCGTGCGCATCAATGCAACCATGGACGCCGTTTACCGCGAGATTGCCGGGCAGAACGTTGTCGGCAAGATCCAGGGCTCGGATCCCGAACTTGCCGGTGAAGCCGTGGTCTTCTCGGCCCATCATGACCATCTTGGCATCGGCGCACCGGTGGACGGTGACTCCATCTTCAACGGTGCCTGGGACAATGCCAGCGGTGTGAGCCTGATGCTCAACCTGGCCCGCCTCTATCAGATGGAACCGGAGCAGATCCGCCGGACACTCTATTTTGTTTCCGTGACCGCAGAGGAATCCGGGCTGCTGGGTTCCCGCTACTTCGCCGAGAACCCACCGGTTCATGCCGGAAAAATATCCGCCAACATAAACCTTGACGCCACCAATATCTTCGGCAAAACGGAAGATTTTGTCGCCATCGGGTACGGGCGATCCGACATCGATGAGCTGCTTTCCGAAGAAGCCGAACGCCTTGGCCGCATCGTCAAACCGGATCCGCGTCCGGAACAGGGCATCTATTACCGGTCCGACCACTTCTCCTTTGCCCGGGTCGGCATCCCCGCACTCTACCCCAACCCCGGCACACAGTTCGTGGACAAACCGGACGATTACAACGAGCAGGTGGCTGAATACCGCAACAAGATCTACCATACGGTCCATGACCGCATCCACGACTGGTGGGATCTCTCCGGTGCCGTGGAAGATCTCAAACTGATCTACCGGGTTGCCCTTCGCATTGCCAATGCCGACGAAATGCGCCAGTGGACCCCCGGTGACGAGTTTGAGGAGGCGCGCAGGCAGGCACTCGAGGAGGCGTCGCGTCTCTGAAAGGTCAATCACCCGCTGTCATGTCAAGCATAAGGGAGCTAAGCGAGCAGAATTTCCGGAGGATCAGCTGGATCAACACCCTGCTGACCCCTCCGCTCCTGATCCTGTTCGCCTGGCCCTATGCGGTCATAGGCCTCTGGTTTGATTTCCCGGAGTACTGGCTGTATGCAGGATCATTCCTTTTCGCCTTCCCGTTAACACTGACGATCCTTCACGGTCACGTCACCATGGCGCTCGGAGCCCTGCAGCGCTCGCACTACCACGAGTGGCTGGAACGCCGGCGCTGGGGTTACGGTTTCTGGATTCGTCCATTCTTTTTTACAACCCGTTTCCGATTGATACTCTTAATTATTAGTTTAGTGATGTTGATTGCAGGTGTTATGATGTGATTCATCCCGTACAACGTGTCCCAAAACCAAATAAGATCACCTATGAGCAAAGACAATTCTATCAGCAGAAAAGCCTTTTTAGGAAAAATTTCCATGCTTGGACTGGCAGGTGCCGGAGCCGGTGTATTTCTTAAAGGATGCGGCAACGGCGAGGAAGCCACTGAAGCCGCAGATCCTTGCGCCGATCTCTCCGGTCTCAGTGAAAGCGATATTCAGCTGCGTGAAACACTGCAATATGTAGCCGAAACACCAAACCCCCAGGAGCGGTGTGACAATTGCGAATACTGGATTGATGACCAGCACGGTCCGCAGTGCGGTGGTTGCACCCTGTTTGCAGGCCCCGTACATCCGGCCGGATGGTGCGTCTCCTGGGTGCCTGAATCCTGATTTTTTACCGGCAGTACTGACTAATCCTGGTCAGCGTTGCAGCATTACGTCAAACCCTGAAGAGCCTGCTGTCACACCTGATGTGGCGGCAGGCTTTTCTATATCAGTACCGGAAGCGGATTCCTTGTTTTCTGCCAGTACCAAGGCAGGGTAATTCCTGCGCAGGGTTCCTGTCTGGCCTGCAGGAAAACGTAAATCTAACGGCTGGAAATAAACCGCGAACGCTTCATTGATTTCTGCATCCGTTTGCTGAAAAACTTTCTGCGTCCCTCGGACGGCTGTCCGTTATTATAGTGTTTCCAGAATTTTTTCTCGGACTCCAGAGTGCCGATCAGAATGATCTTTTGCACTTTATGCAGTACAAAATCAGGGTCCGGCTGCAGAATGATCTCTCCGCCTTTTTGAACTCCGACTATGGTACAGCCGGTTTTATCCCGGATCTCAAGATCACTGATCTTTTTGCCGCAAAGCTTCTGGGGCATATCCACCTTGAAGATATTCAGCCCCTCGGCCAGCATGACCATCTCACCCCTTTGCAGGTAGTTGAAAATGGCATTGGCACCCATGGTAGAGTAGGAAAGGCTGAAGTCGGCTCCGGCACGTCGAAGTGTTTGCAGGTTCCGGTCCAGCGTGGCCCGTGAGATGATCTGGATTTCGGGACGGAGCCGGCGGCAATACAGAGTCAGGTAGATGTTGGTGTCGTCTTCATTGGGAGTGATGATCACGGTGTGGGCGTCATCAAGGCCAGCTTTTTTCAAAACCGTGAAATCTGCGGCATCCCCAACGACATGGTATTCGGAAAACGTGTCCAGTTTTTCCCGCAGCTCCACGATTTTAAAGGGAATCTGGCGCTCCTGCAGAGCTTTTGCCACAACGGTCCCCACCTTTCCCCCACCAAGTACAATCACCGGGGCGTCTGTGGCATGGTAGATGCCCATGAGTTCATCGTATCGGCGCAGATGGGCAACCGTTCCAACAACAACCATGATGCTGTTTTCTTTGATCAGCGTATCCGAAGTGGCAATCTGGTATTTTCCCCGCTCCCAGATGCCGACGATATTGACACCGGTCAGCTCCCTCATGCGGGTTTCAGTGAGCGTTTTTCCCACCAGCGGTGTCTCCATGGCCGGTGCCTCCGCAATTACCAGTTCCTGGAACCGGCCTATCAAGTGCACACGCGCACTCCCGCTTACGACCCGGCGCACCAGTGCCTGTCCCATCATCTCCGACAGGTTCAGAACCAGGTTGCTTCCCGCCAGTTTCAGGATATCGACGGCATCGTTACTGTTGGTGAAGGTGATGACCGGCACCGTTTCGCTGAGTTCACGGATCGTGAAAGTCACGTTGGTGTTGACCCGCTCATTGTCGTTGGCAACCACAAGAGCAGCCTGGTCAGCCTGCAGCTTTTTCCATGTATCCGGATCGTCCACGTTTCCGTGAACCACATCGTAACCCATGTCGCTTACTTCCAGGGCTTCGGAAAGGTCGGGGATCACAATCCAGTACTGATACTGGAAAGCCTTGAGCTTTTCGACCAGGGCAACGGCCACATTGTTGTATTTTGTGATCAGGATGTGATTTTTTGTCTCAGGTGGAAGCTTGCGCGGCGCCCTGGCCTGTGCCTGCGCCTCCAGCCAGGGAGCGTAGAAAAACTGGATGAAGGTGAAGGGCAGCATGACCAGCAGGAAAACGACCCCGGATAAAAGAACGGCGACGGAGAAAACCCTCCCCAAATCCGTGTGAAATACAATATCACCAAACCCCAGCGTAGACATGGTCACCATGGTCCAGTAGAAACCGGCGATCCAGCTGTGTTCCTGGCCTTCGTACCGGCTGATCACCTGGAACAGAAAAGTGAAAAGAAACATCACACCCGCAAGCACCAGCACAAAAAGGATCAGTCTTTTGAGATTGATCCGGGTGGATTTTTTCTGGAAGAAAAAGTTGAGTTCCGACGCGATGAATTTCATGGTGACAAAGCCAAAACGGATTCCCTGAAAAGCATTCAGAACGAACCGAATGCAGACGTTATGTAATATATGGAGGAAGTGAGTAACTCTTGTTATGCATACCCTTCATAATCGGTGTGCATGCCCTGATCGGACTTTTCACAATGTGCTGCCACGGGAAAGGCAAATTGCAGATGTTGCAGATGCATGGTTTTTGTGGATGCGGCTGTAATCGAACAAAATCGTGTCAAATTTAAGACTTTTTTATTTGAAAATCGTATTTATCAATTGCAGTGAATTCGGATTCCATCCGGGTTGTATGCTTTCAAAAAAGCATCCTGATGAGACAGGCCCTCACCAACATGGGTTTTTTACCATTTATCTGTTACCTTTTGCATTGAGAACGTTAGTCTCGGCACTACCTGGTTTCGGCCTGCTGTCGCACATCAGCGCCAGTATTGTCTGTATCTTGCCATGTTATGGCGGTATCTGACATGTATCCGATCCGCTGCCTGTAACCCGCAATTGCAACACCATTAGCCGGAAAATGACATCCCAAATACCTTTTTCTTTACTCGAGTACAAAAAACCCACAGTTGAAGAACTGAACGAACGGTCCCTCTCCTTTTTGCAGCTCATGAAAAAGCGACGCACGGTGCGCGAATTCTCCGATGAATCCGTACCACAGGAAGTGATCCGCAATTGCATTGAAGCCGCAGGCACCGCACCCTCGGGAGCCCACATGCAGCCCTGGCATTTCGTCGTGGTCCGCGACCGGGAAATAAGGAAACAGATCCGGTTTGCCGCGGAAAAGGAGGAGCGCATCAACTATGAAATGCGCTATTCTGATGAAATGAAGAAGGACATCGAAAAACTGGAGACGAACTTCGAAAAACCGTTCCTGGAGGATGCACCTGTGCTGATCGCCGTGTTCAAGGAGTCCTACCGGATTGAAAACAATATCCGGCGGAAAAACTACTACGTTAACGAATCAGTCGGTATAGCCACGGGGTTGCTGATCACCGCCCTGCATGTTGCCGGTCTGGTGTGTCTGCCCCACACACCGAGTCCCATGAGATTCCTCAACGAGATTCTGAAACGGCCCGGAAATGAATCACCAACTGTCATACTTCCGGTGGGCTATCCGGCTGAAAATACGCGCGTCCCGGATCTGAACAGGAAGCCGCTGGACCAGATTCTCACCGAGTTCTGAAGGTGAAGACCCCTTGAGCGGCTGTTTGATATGATAACGGACAGTTTGGATTCACCTCACCGGCTTTTTTCAGGCAGAGAATGGCAACTATCGCCGGAGTTATTCGTTGTTCAGGTCAACAGGCCGGTACAACTCAAACGGAACCATTTATGGATGACGATTTTCCAATGGACTCTGACGGCGCTGTCGAATATCCCATTGACGGGATTCTGGATCTGCACGTGTTTCCCCCTTCCGACGTCCACGATCTGGTACCGGAATACCTTCGTACTTGCCGTGAAAAAGGGATTTTGACGGTGCGCATCATCCACGGCAAAGGAACCGGAACGTTGCGGCGCATCGTCCATTCGCGCCTGGAATCACTCCCCTGGGTCAGAAGCTACCATCTGGCGGGACATGGCAGTGGTACCTGGGGTGCCACCATCGCCTATCTTGACCCGGTCGGTCCCGGTCCCACCCGCAGCGAAGGAATATGAACAATCAGTGAGCAAAAGAAAACACTCAGGGAACAGATATTTCATAACAAACAGGGCGCTGCCCATTCGGCCTTCACCATAACAGGCGGCCTTGCATCATGGCCAGAATTCCATCGTGATTTATTTTTGGATGTTTACCCTTAAATCACTTATTATTAAAATATTAGCTCTCCCATTTGCGTTAATACGACCTCAGATCACTATTCCCCAGAGGCAGTTGCCATGACAGAAGATGACATGAAAAACATCAGCCGGATCGATCAGCCTTCGAAAAACACGTTTGGATGGTTTGTCCGGATACGCAGAGACGGCAAAAAGATCAGTCGCTTCTTCAGTGACGGAAAGTATGGAGGAAAGGACAAAGCCCTGAACAATGCCAGGGAATTCCGAAACAGGAATATTACCGAATGGGAGAATTTTGCCCGGAATCCGGACCGTGCCATGCACATCGGCAAGCAGAGCAACATCGGCTATCCGGGGATCAGCTATTGCATCAAGAGCAAGAACAGAAGCGGGGAAGTGTACCAGGAACATGTATTTCAGGTATCCTATTCACCGGAAAAAGGCGTTCACAAGAACAAGTCGTTTTACATTCCAAAAGCCAGGTCCAAACGGGAGTTCAAGAAAAACTTCGAGGACCGCCTGAAAAAGGCGATCGCATTCCGTGACGAGCAGATGATGAAGATATATGGTGTCCGGTATGTGAATTTCAAGAAAAGACACAAGCCTCCCGAATCCGGATCTTCCGGCGGCAAAAAGTGACACATAGCCGCATTCCTGTGAATTATACGCTGTAATTTCTATATTGGTGCGTCAGTGACCCCTGCCGGCACTGGTACCACACCACTTTTTTGCCTCGCTTTTCGTGCAAAACATTTGAAATTACAACCATGAATCGAACATGACCGGGCTGTCGCCAGGTCACACAGGCGCATGATTAAAACCGGTCATGGAATTGCATGTGACCGCTTCAATCCAAAATTTTAAACACATGAACCGAAGGTCACGAAGTGCTATGTCCATGACCGTAGCCCGGTCACACAGGAGTATGATTATAACGTCATGGACATTCTATCTGACCATATAAATCCTAAGTTTTAAACAGATGAAATGTCCATGACCCTCGCCCGGTCACACAGGAGCATGATTAAAAGCGTCATGGACATTCTATGTGACGATATGAATCATAAAATTTTAAACACATGAACC
>SKNT01000027.1 GCA_007120385.1 Balneolales bacterium | reverse complement strand
TATTATAAAAGGCGTTTAAGCGAGCCCATTGGTAAATTCCAAGAATCGCGAAATCAAACAGATAACTCACAACAAACAGGTAACACATTATGTCGAAAGATATCGATGCAAAAGTAAAAGCAATCATCGTTGACAAGCTTGGGGTCGATGAATCCGAAGTGAACAATGATGCCAATTTCACCAACGATCTCGGAGCAGATTCTCTTGATACCGTGGAACTTATCATGGAGTTCGAAAAGGAATTCGACATCAGTATTCCCGATGAGGATGCAGAGAATATCGCAACCGTCGGTGATGCCGTTGAATATCTGAAGGGAAAAATATCCTAACAGTCACCTTTATTTTGTTTAATGTCTAAACGCAGAGTAGTTATTACCGGCATAGGGGCCCTTACACCTGTTGGTAAAGGTGCCCCCGAGTTTTGGAATGGTTTGATATCAGGAAAAAGCGGTGCCAAATCGATTGATAATTTCGATGTCAGCAATTTTCCCACAAAGTTCGCTGCACAGATCGAAGATTATGATGCATCGGAATACATGAATTCCAAAGAAGCACGTCGTATGGACAAGTTCTGTCAATATGCGATGATCACTGCTGATGAGGCTCTCAGGGATTCCGGTATTGATCTGGATCTGATTGACAGGAACAGGGTTGCAGTGATCATTGGAAGTGGCATTGGCGGTATGCAAACCTTCTATCAGCAGTCTGTTGAGTTTCATCTGAAAGGACAGCGGGCTGTTTCGCCTTTCTTTATCCCCATGCTGATTCCGGACATGGCTGCCGGTCAGATTTCCATTAAGTACGGATTCCGCGGACCGAATTTTTGTGCCGTTTCGGCATGTGCGACAGGTTCGCACAACATTGGTCTGGCATATGACACCATCGTCAATGAACATGCAGACTATGCCGTTACCGGTGGGGCGGAGGCTTCCGTTTTTGGAATGGGACTTGCCGGTTTCAATGCCGTGAGGGCAATGTCGACACGAAACGACAGTCCGGAAACGGCTTCCCGGCCTTTTGACAAGACCCGGGATGGATTTGTCCTGGGAGAAGGTGCCGGTATGTTGTTGCTGGAATCATATGATTCTGCAGTACAGCGCGGTGCCAGGATCTACGGAGAAATCTGCGGCTATGGATTTTCAGCAGATGCCCATCACATAACGGCACCCGACCCGGAGGGGAAAGGGGTAATCCTGGCCATGACAAGTGCTCTGAAATCGGCCGGTATAAAGCTGGAGGACGTACATCATATCAATATGCATGGAACATCCACACCGTTGGGTGATATAGCTGAAACACGTTCCATCAAAAAGGTTTTCGGGGATCATGCCTACAAAATAAACCTGAATTCAACCAAATCGATGACAGGACATACACTCGGCGCAGCCGGTGCCGTTGAGTCCATTGCCACCATTCTGGCGATTTATCACGGTATAATCCCTCCGACAATCAACTATACACATCCAGACCCGGACTGTGATCTGAACTATACCACCAATGAGGCGGAGGTAAGGGATATTACATACGGACTGAACAATGCGTTCGGGTTTGGGGGCCATAACACAACCGTGGTATTCAAAAAATTTGTGGAATAGTGATTAAACGAATTCGGGCTTTGCTTGAGCGGAAGCAGCTCGATTCTGAGCAAAAAAAGAAAGTTAAAGCCATCAGTAAAGTTACTGGTCTGCCCGCACTCCGTCCGGCTCTTTATCTGAAAGCTCTACGCCACAGATCTCTGGTTGCTGAGAAGAAATTGGCGGCAACGGAGTCTTACGAACAACTCGAGTTTATGGGGGATGCTGTTCTGGACCTCATTGTTTCCGAAATTATTTTCAAAAAATATCCGGATGCCGGAGAAGGGTTGCTGACCCAGCTGCGATCCCGGTTGGTGAAAGGGGAAATGCTGGCACAGATCGGCCGGAACATTCAGCTGATGGATTATATCGAACTTGGTGACAGAGTAAAGAATCAAGGTGTTGAACACTCTGAAAGTGTTCTTGCTGATGCTTTTGAAGCACTGGTTGGTGCTGTCTACCAGGACCATGGCTATGAAAAATGCCGGGATTTTGTGGTGCGGCTTTACAGCCGGTACGTCAATATGGATGAACTGATATCTGCCCGCGACAATTTCAAGAGCATGCTTCTTGAAGCAGCCCAAGCGAAAAAAATGCCGGCTCCGGTCTATCGCATAGTGAGGGAATCGGGTCCGGGACATGAAAAAGTTTTCTATGTGGAAGTCCATGTAAACGGCAATGTGTTGGGCGCCGGAAGTGGTAAAAACAAGAAGAAAGCCGAACAGGCAGCCGCCCGGGAGGCTCTGAATATCCTGAAAAACATGTAGTTAATAGTTGTATCTTCCACACAACACTATTAGGTTTTCATGTTGGAACATATCACAATAATTTCCGGCAGTATATGTCAAAGTTGACAATAGAAATAAACAAGACACCTCATTCACGGATTTCAGAGATCGATTTCGACAACCTTGCGTTTGGTGAACAATTCTCCGATCACATGCTTGAGGTCCGTTACAGTGAAGGAGGCTGGCGAGACCCCTTGATCCTGCCATACGGCCAGATCCCCATGTACCCGGCAGTTTCCACACTCCATTACGGTCAGGCGGTATTCGAAGGGATGAAGGCGTTCCGGTACAAGGACGGGAAAGTAAACATTTTCCGGCTGGACAAGCACTTTGAGAGATTCCGGAGGTCCTGTGAGCGAGTTTGCATTCCCGGGGTTCCCGAAGAGATATTCAAGGAGGGAATGAAGGTGCTCATAGAAACGGACAGGGATTGGGTGCCTGGTTCCAGGTACAAGTCACTCTACATCAGGCCCATTGTATTTGCATCCGACCAGACACTTGGCCTGAGGGCATCCAGAAATTACCGTTTTTACATCATCTGCAGCCCGGTTGGCAACTACTACGCCGAGGGTATCAAGCCCATACGCCTTACCACCATGCCCAAATATGTCCGGGCCGTACTGGGCGGAGTTGGCGACGTGAAAGTACCTGGGAATTACGCCGCAAGCCTGCAGCCAACGACAAAAGCCCAGCAGCTCGGATATACCCAGGTGCTGTGGCTTGATGCCATTGAGCACAGGTACATTGAAGAAGTCGGCAGCATGAACATCTTTTTCGTGATCGATGATGTATTGGTGACCCCGCCGCTCAACGGCAGCATCTTGCCGGGAATCACACGCAACAGTGTCCTTGAACTGGCAAAAGCAAAGGGAATGGCTCTGGAAGAGCGGCCTGTTACCATTGATGAATTGGCTGGTTTCCACAGGCAGGGCAAGTTGAAAGAGATATTTGGTGCAGGGACGGCTGCCGTGATATCGCCGGTTGGTCTGATCCATCATGAAGAGTATCAGATTGCTCTCGGTTCCAATGAGATGGGTCCTGTCTCAAGATGGTTTTATGACAATATCACCGGAATACAGCATGGCGATGTGGCTGATCCGGGTGGGTGGTGTACCCTGCTTTGAATTGATATATGAATCTGAAACGGAGTTTTCATGAAGGCATACCTGGATCTGGTCGACCGTGTTCTCAGCAATGGCATTCGAAAAAAGAACCGCACCGGCGTTGATACCATATCTTCATTCAGTGAATTCTACAAGGTTGACCTGGCGGATGGGTACCCGCTTCTGACGACCAAGAAAGTTCCGTTTCGGTCGGTTATACTGGAACTGTTGTGGTATCTAAGGGGAGAAGACCACATCCGATGGTTGCGAGATGAGAACGACTGCCATATCTGGGATGCCTGGGCCCGGGAGGACGGTCATGTAGGTCCCATTTATCCGGTCATGTGGCGGCGCTTTCCCTATTTCGACGAGGAGGAGATTGATCTGGAAGGGGATGCCGGAACGCTCCGGCAGACGGTTTACAAGAATATGGAGTATGATCAGATCCGTAACGCCCTGAAACTGCTGCGCACCGATCCGCATAGCAGGCGCATAGTGATCAGTGCCTGGCATCCCGGTCTTCTGGGAAAGATGGCACTGCCTCCCTGCCATGTCATGTTTATTTTCAATGTGGCCGACGGGAGGCTGAACTGCCACCTCACCCAGCGTTCCGGTGACATTGCCCTGGGGATCCCGTTCAACCTGGCCTGCTATTCGGCGCTGACCATCGTCATGGCGAAACTCACCGGACTGGAACCTGGCATTTTTGCCCACACGATTGTGGATGCCCATATCTACGTGAACCATGTTGATGGGCTGAAGGAACAGCTCAAACGGCACCCGCGTCCGCTCCCGCGTCTTGAGGTCGCTGCGAAAGACATTGATGAACTTACCTTTGAAGACTTCCATCTGATAGATTACAACCCACATCCACGCATACCATTTGAGGTTGCGGTTTAATTCACTGATGCCATGACAATCAGCATGATAGCCGCGCATGATCCAAATCTGGTGATCGGCAGGAAAGGTTCTTTGCCCTGGCACATCCCGGAGGATCTGGCACATTTCAAAAACCGTACCCGGGGCCATTGCGTGGTCATGGGCAGGGGAGTGTTTGACGAACTCAGTGAGAAACCGTTGCCAGGCCGTCGCAACATAATACTTACACGATCCAGAAATTATGAGAATGTGGAAGTTTGCCGGAACAAGGAGCAGGTCCTGAAGCTGCTTCGCGATGAAGAGAAAATCTACATCATCGGTGGTGCTGAGATATACCGGCTCTTTTATCCGTCCTGTGACCGCCTTGAGATGACTCACATCCACCAGATTTATCAGGGGGATACCTTTTTTCCGGAATACCGGCACGAAATCGGTACAGTCTGGAAAGAGGTTGCCAGGGAGGAGCAGGAGGATTTCGCTTTTGTTGACTATGAACGAATCCGCAAACCATGACGGTTCGTATCCCGCTGTCAAAACTGATTTGTTTTCAGCTGATCTTACTCGCTTCAGCCACAATTGCCCTGGCAGATATCCCGGTAACAGTGCCGTTGAGCGAGTATGAAAACAACATTCTCGACTCCGGTGGAATGCTGCTGAAGGAGCAGGCTGCACTGAATGTGTACTTCTATGATCTGGAACTGACTGTGAGCCCGGCTGACAGTACCATATCCGGTTCGGTAAACATGCAGGCTCATGTTATCCGGGAAACCTGCAGGTATGTCGTACATCTGGACACCGTATTCGATGTTGACAAAGTGGTATTTCACCGTTCCGGTGGAGCGGACGACCAGCTTCTTGCTTTTGAACACAAAAATGGTTTGATAGTGGCACCGTTGCCTGAAAAACTGACACCGGGCGAACATCTGAGTGTTTCCGTCCATTATGCCGGCAAACCCAGGGAAGCCCCCAATCCTCCATGGGAGGGGGGATTCACCTGGCAACGGACACAGGATGGAATGCCCTGGATTGGCGTGTCATGCCAGGTGAACGGAGCAGATATCTGGTGGCCGGTAAAGGACCATCCATCAGACCGGCCAGATTCTGTATCACTGCGGATTACTGTTCCCGAAGATGTTGTGGCGGTTTCCAACGGCTTGTTGCGTTCGGTGGACCAGTACCGTCCCGGCTCTCGCACCTTTCACTGGGTTACAAACGCACCCATAAGCAACTATGCCGTGAGCATCAACATTGGTCCCTATGTTGAGATCACCAGGCACTATGAGAGCGTAACCGGGGATGTTTTTCCGGTTATATTCTGGGCGCTGCCGGAGAACAGGGGAAAAGCGGAGATACTGATGGGACAGGTAGTGGATCACATGCGTTTTTTCGAGGAGTTGCTTGGCCCGTATCCCTACAGGCATGAAAAATATGGCATAGCCGAAGCCCCATTCTTTGGCATGGAGCATCAGACGATCATCGCCTATGGCGCCGGTTACCAGGACGATACGGTCTTTGACACGGATTCAGGCTTTGATGATTTGCATCACCATGAACTGTCACATGAATGGTGGGGGAATTTTGTGACAGCGTATGACTGGAAAGACTTCTGGATACATGAAGGATTCGGCACCTACATGCAGCCGCTTTATGCAGAACATCTCCACGGAAAGGAGCAGTACCGGTATTTCATGAAGCGCCTTTACGAGCGCATTGAGAACAACATACCGATCGCTCCGGAACAGTCCCGGTCCACCAGGGAAATGTTCGAGGGGAGGGACATCTACATGAAAGGAGCCTGGGTGTTGCACACGTTACGCAAGTTGATTGGGGATGAGCTTTTTTTTGCATCTCTCAGGGAAATGGTCTATCCGGGTGGCATATCTGAAAAGGGGGACGCTGATACTGTTCCGGCCAGGTTTACAAATACCAGTGAGTACCTGTCCATTGTTGAGCGGATTGCGGAAAGGGATCTGGACTGGTTTTTTGACGCATATTTGCGTTACAGCAACCTTCCCGTCCTTAAGAAGAAAAAAACGGATGGGGGAGTGCTGCTATCATGGTCTGTGCCATCCGGACGCGAGTTTCCCATGCCGGTGGAAATCTGGGATGGGGAGGAGCTGAAGAGCGTTGTTCCTGACGGTAAAACAGTGATACCATTGCCCGGGCCGGACAAGCTGAGGATTGATCCATATAACAGGGTGCTCAGGGCCAACATGTTCCAATGAATACCCGGATGGCTGTTTGCGGCTTAATGAAGAACCCGGCAGCACATCCAACCTTCATAAGACTACATGTTCATGATATTGAAAGATCCGGCTGTTTCACCCTGATTGGGAGAAAGAGTGTCTTCAGGCTGGGGGGATTCGGGTTCCAGATCCGGGTACTCATCTTCAGAGTGTGGTTGTGCCGTGAAAGAGAGCGGATCTGACCAGACTCCGGAGACGCCATAATAATCGACTGCCATGATCCTAGCTATATAACTGCCGGGACCGGGCAGATCAGTGGTGATCTGGTTCCGGTGATGGAGAGTGATCGTCTGGTGGCTCCGGTCATCGTTATCCTGATAAATATGGACCAGGTACTGGTCTGCCATGGCAACCGGATTCCACATAATGGTAGCCGAATAATCGATTTTGTCCTGCCGGCCGGTCTCGGGATTATCCGTTATTATCCGGGGTACTACGTATGCGGTGGTTATGTTTGGCTGCGACGGAGGAGTAATTGTGGAATAGTTGGCTGTGGTAATCCGTCCCATGAGCCCCTCTCCGGCAAGCACCTCGCAAGGCGCGCCCTTGCAGCTCCACCACATGGTTCCCGATTTGGATGTGAGTATCATGCCCGACTCTCCGCGGCAGTGGATACCGAATGATACCGGCAGGGTGTCATGGTTTTGATACAGCGAATCGTCAAAACAGTGGACAATATCAGGAAAGGAGGATTCCCCGGTACCGTTTTCATAGAGAATTTCCGCACTTTTAAGGGCAAGATATGAGCCATCCGGGTCAAATATGACTTTGGATGCGGGGTAGAGGATCATTGTTCCTGCCGGATGGAATTCAATGACAGCAAAGTGTCTGGCACAGGTCTCCAATTCATCGCCCGGGAGCAGGTTCGTGTCCTCGGTGATATCGACAGGCTTGCCATTGCGCTTGACCCTGAGGCCCGGATGCGATAAAGTGATGCGGGCAAAAGAAGCCTCTTCGACGCGGGTTGTGTCTGGAGGAATAATTGTCTTCCGGGGCTGGTTCTGTATGGACTCATGCACCGATGCTGTATCAGACTTCGCTGAGGTATCCGGAATTGTTTCGTTATGAGAAGTCAGACGTGCTTCTGCTTCGTTCTCAGGGAGAAGCGCAGCTTCTGTGCTGGCTAATCCGGCGTCCGGCCCTTGCAGCAGCCCAAACAACACCGTTCCCGGTAGAACAGCCAGCAGCGCGGTGGCCATCACAAGTGCTTTATATCGGTAATTCATAAAAATTCAGGAATGCAGGGAGACTTCTTTAAGGTGTACGATGTAATACTTGATAACGGGCTTGGTGAGTGCCAGTATATGTTGATTGTCAGAAGCTTTTGAAAATTCGACCGCGATGTCATCATGCTGCAGAATCCAGATTCCGTCGCTGTGATATGTATAAGCCTCACTCTGGCTGAAGTCGTAAAACAGATAGCAACCAACGGTATCTTCGTCATGAGGCAGGCCCATGCGATCAAGAGCTTCGGCCGTGCGTTCTTTCCAACGTGCAAGTTGTTTTTGGGATGGCTTCCTGTCAAGAAAAGTGGTGCGGAAGAAATCACGGTTCAGGAAACGATGGCACAAATCACGCAATACGGCATGGTCCAAATGCTGCCAGTACTTCAGATTAATCAAGATATCATTATCATCCAGATCAACAAAAGAATTTAGTGCCTTTTTGGTTACTTTTTGGGATGCCGCCTTTTTATCCTTGAAGAAAAACTCCAGCGCCGGTGAATAAAATGGAAGGTCAACACCCTGATCCAGGAGTTGCCGGACCCGCTGAAGTATGGCGAGGAGCAGCTTGTCACCGCCCAGAACGGTTTTGTGAAGATAGACCTGCATGTACATCAGGCGCCGGGCAACGATGTAGTTCTCAATGGCGTATATCCCCTTTTTGTCGATGACAATATTGCCCTGGTGCACCCTCATGGTCCGTATGATCCGGTCGATTCCAATGGCTCCTTCCTGAACGCCCGTAAACATACCATCACGCCTGATATAGTCAAGTCGGTCGATGTCGAGTTGGGAAGCAATCAGCTGATGAAGGAATTTTTTGGGATAATTTCCCGTAAAGATTGCAATGGCCATATCCAGCTGCCCTTCAAACTGGCGGTTGAGCTCCTCCATGAGCAGCAATGTAAGCTCTTCATGGTGGGTATTGCGGATAATGCTTTTCTCCAGTGTGTGAGAGAACGGGCCATGGCCAATATCGTGCAGGAGAATGGCAATGAGTGTGCTTTCAAATTCCCTGTGGGTTATGGTGGTGTCCCGTTCCCGCAGGTGAAGCAGCACCCGCTGCATGAGGCCGAGTGCGCCGAGGGCATGTGAAAAACGTGAGTGCTCGGCACCCGGAAACACGGTGTTCGCCAAACCAAGTTGCCGTATTCTGCGTAATCGCTGCACAAAAGGGTGGTCCAGCAGCTTCAGCACGATGCCCTTGGGTACATGGATGAAGCCGTGAACCGGATCCGTAAAAATTTTGTATTGTGTGGATTTATCCATAATTGTTGTTTAGGGCGTGATCACCGGCCCGGTGTGTTTGCTATCTACCATCTGCCAACGGTCTTCACCGTGTTTTCCAGCCAGGGATGCCCAATGCAATGAAATCGGGTGGCATAAAGTACTGAAATGGTCTGTGAAAATAAGTATTATTTGAAGTCTTAAACATCCAAACCGCAATAATCATGACATTTGACAAAAGAACGGAAGAGTTTTTGGAAAATCTGCTGGTGACTCCCAGTCCGACAGGGTTCGAAAAAGCAGGTCAGCAGGTCTGGCTGGATTTTGTTAGTTCTGTTGCCGACAAGGTAGAGACCGATGCTTACGGTTCGGCGGCAGCCAGGCTTGATGTGGACCCGTCTGCAATCACGGTCATGCTGGAAGCACATTGTGATGAAATCGGGATGATCGTACAGTATGTTGACGAATCCGGTTTCTTGTACATCAACAGGGTAGGTGGCAGTGATCCGGGCATTGCAAGAGCGCGCAAGGTGTTTATTCACAGCCGGGATGGAATTGTGAGCGGTATCATCGGCAATACAGCGATACATCTTCAGGATCGTGAAAACAACAAATTGCCGAAATGGAGTGACCTGTTCATTGACATAGGGGCCTCGAACAGGGAAGAGGCGCTTGGAATGATACGGATCGGGGACCCGGTAACACTGGCCGAGCAGTTTGAATTTCTTTCCGATGAACTGATTTGCGGTCGTGCGCTTGATAACAGAATAGGAGGGTTTGTCATTGCACGGGTTCTCGAGATCCTCAATATCAGGCGTTCGGAGCTGAACGTTAATGTCATAGTGCTGAATGCGGTGCAGGAAGAGGTTGGCGGTTTCGGGGCCAGGATGATGGCCTACCGCTATGAACCGGATGTGGCATTCGTTACTGATGTAACCCATGCCACAGACACCCCGGGAATCAACCACAAGCAGCATGGCCTTGTAAAACTGGGTATGGGACCGGTGATCAACCATGGCGGAGCCAACCATCCTGTCGTGTTGGAACATTTCGAAAAAATAGCGGAAAAAACGGGCATTCCAATTCAGAGGGAGGCTTCCGGGTCGCGAACCGGAACGGATGCGGACAGCATTTTTTATCAAAAAAGGGGAATTCCGATCGGGCTGGTGTCCCTTCCGTTGCGCTACATGCACAGCCCGGTTGAGATGGCATCCCTTGCTGATGTGTCACATCTCACGGATTTTCTTGCGGAGTCTGTACTGGCCCTGCAGGTTGAGCAGCGTTTCTCTCTTTTCTAACTGCGCAATACACCCGCGGTACAGCAATAAAAAAAGCCATATCGATTGCTCGAAATGGCTTTCTAAAACATTAAAAAGTAAGTAAAGCTTCCTTTACTGCTTTTTGCTGTTCTGGATATCAACACGGATATCCTGGGACAATTTTTTAAGATCCTGGAGTGTTTTCCTTGCGCGAGTTCCAGCAGTTTTGTTGCCTTTGCTGTAGAACTTCTCCATATCCACCTCTAAATCATCAACCAAAGCTTTTATTTCGTTGAATCTGTTCATGAATTAACTCCGTTATTTTTCAATTGAATTACATGTTACAAGAAGACGTCTCGCCTCCGTTCGATAGAAGCTAATTATAAGCAATCCAACATGTCAAGTTAAAAATCGCTAATTACGTTATTAAAAAGCAGATTTTTTTAAAAAATCTCATAAATGAGGTCCGATTTGGATATGTTATGATGAGAAATGTCGCAGGCCCGACTTGTCAGGAAGGTTTCCAAAGGCCTCTGTAGTGCCTAAATAGCAGTTTTTGGGCAGGGGACGAAGGTCATCAGGAACCAATTCTAAAAGTTCCTGTTTTGAGTTGCTATTAGAATCATGGCCGCTGTTTTTTTTGAAAATAACAGGATCACCACTGTCATTGAGTGAAAAAATGATCACGGTCTGTCGATTCAGCTGGGTGCTGAGCGCATCGGCAAGCACGGGAAGGGGCACCGGGGCTGCCTTTTGATGTGCATCATCCCAGGCAAGGTTGGAAAGAATGATATGTGTACCGGGTGGACGTACCTCAAGCCAGTCCCGATCCACCAGGATATCCCGGCCGGTGAGGCGGACGATTTTTTTCTGATATCCGTTGACACCTATGCCGGAAACTCCGCTGTCGGCAAGAAGAGCCACAATTCTGTGATTCAGATCCCTGGTGCTGCGTAATATCGCATCCTCCCTCATTATACCCGTCTGGATCAGGCGTTCCGTGTACCCGCTGTCGCCGTGTATGATGATGCCGGAGCAACCACTCTGACGGCCCATGGCTTCTGAAAATGACTTCATGAACATGCCGTTGTCAAGTCGCAGATAATCGAGGATGGCTATGTATTTCACGTGTTTTAATCAATTTCGATTTCACTTAAGCGTTTCACTGGGCACTTAGTGACCATCGGTTCTATGGTCAGAATGAACTCACATTGCAGAATGCAGTTATCCTCCTGTGTGCCAGTAGGAGGCTGTCATGTTCGTTTCATGGAATCAGGATTGCTGGCCAAGCTGTCCGGCTTTAAACTGGTAGGGAAGCAAGTCGGCTATTGAAAGTCTTGTGATTTCAGAATCGTTGTGGTGCATATACATTGAGCCGTCAGCCATGTGTTCGATTAAGATCTGTCGGCAGGCACCGCATGGACTCACATAGTCACTTTGTGGTGCATACACATGTATTTCGCGGAAGGAGGCGGCACCGGCAGCCCGGGCCTTGGCCATGGCCACGCGTTCGGCACAGAGTCCCTTCTGCCAGTCGCTCACTTCAATGTTTACACCGGAGAAAATTCCGGCGTCGGAAACAAGCAGGGCGGTGACGGGGAAGAAAGAGTAGGGGATGACGCACCTGGTGGTCAGCTCCTTGAGTCTTTGAATACCGGTTTGATTTTCTGAAGTCCGGAATGTGCGGGAGGGATGTCCGCCCTCGGGTTGCTCATGCTGGTTGCAGGCAAGCTTAAACTGATCGCACCAGTAGCGCAACTCCGCAGCAGAGCAAACGTGCGCTGCAGAATGATCAGCCGGGTCTGATGCGGGAATTTTGCCAGCACTGCCGGAGCTTTCACCGTCCTGTTCCTGATTGGAGCTTGCCGGCATTATCAATTTCCGGGGAGTGTCACCCTCGCTCAGGCACGAAAACAGGGCTGCCTGCACGGCATCTACAGTGAGCGGGAATGAGATGTTTTCCACTCTGACACCCGGGTACAAGGTGCCGGATGCCCCTTGCACCATACAGACATCATTCCTGCCGGAATAGGGAGCATAGCAACGAGATTGCAGATCTTTCCAGGTCATATGGTTCATTGGTTGAGTATTGGTTCTGGATGCAGCCGGATTCCGTCACCGATGGTGTACAAGGGAGGTATGGAAACCTGCAGGCGTCCGGTGACCGGGGCCTTGCCCAGCAGGGCATTGGAAACGGCAGTCTGCTGACGCCGGTCTGGCGACCATCCCAGAATGTGCGCATCCGCTTTTGCCATGTTCAGGATGGCATAGGGCGTTCCGAGCGAAATGCCAATCACCGGACTCCCTGTACGGAATAGATGATCCATAACAGGGCCCACGGTGTCATCCAGATTGATATCCTCCGCCGTGCGTATGGCGACATGTGATACGGCAATGACCAGGTCGGCCGACATGACAGCATCCACGGCGTCCAGACTGTCTCGCACGCATTGTCCGGGATACATCTGAACGGAACGGACTTTATGGAAGTAATCTGCGATTTCACGGGAAATCTGGTCGTCAGTGCTTCTTCTTCCGTCCGATATGTTGACGATGCTGACTTTTACGAACCGTGTGGAATCTATGGGCAGCAGTTGCTCCGTATTCTTAAGCAGGGTAATGGACTCCCTGGCGATATGATCCGCTATCAGCCGGTGCTCGCGGGTGTTGATGCGGTAAGGCAGCCGCTCAAGGTCCACGACCGGAGGCTGCCTGAAGAGCCCGGCACGGATTTTTTCATTCAGTATCCTCCGGACGGAATCGTCTATGCGTTCCTCAGGAATTTCACCGGACAGCACAGCCAGATGTACCGCATCCATGGCCTCAAGAAGATTAACGGGGAGCAGTATCTGGTCAATGCCTGCCTTGACAGCAAGAACAGCCGCTTCCCCGGACTCGAAAAAGTTGCGGATTCCTCGCATGCCCATGCCGTCTGTGACAATAAGACCCTCGAAGGCAAGTGAATCGCGCAACAGTGACCCGGTGATGTAAGGATCCAGAGTTCCCGGATAGCCGGAATTCCAGGCAATTTCAGGAAGGGCGATATGTGCTGTCATCACACTTGGCAGACCTGCCCGAATCGCTTTCCGGAACGGGATGAGTTCCATTGTGGACAGGCGATGATAGTCAAAAGGAAGCACGGGAAGATCCAGGTGGGAGTCAACGTCCGTGTCTCCGTGTCCCGGAAAATGCTTGGCGGTGGACATCACGCCGGCGTCCCGTACACCCTCCATAAACGCTATGCCATACCGGGCTACAGTATCTGGATTTTCGGAGTAGGATCGTACGTTGATGACCGGGTTGAGCGGATTGTTGTTTACATCCAGCACCGGTGCATAAATCTGGTGGATGCCGAGGGCCGACGCCTCTTTGGCAGTAATGTATCCCTTCTGATACGCATAGTTTGGATTACCCGTTGCCGCAATACCCATGGCCGGAGTGATGTAGGTGGCCTGCGGAATTCTCATGGCAGCCCCGAACTCCATGTCCTGGCTGACCCACAAGGGAATGCGGCTTTTCTTCTGCAGACGATTGGTGACGATCGCCTGATCGTAGATGTTGCCGCTGAAAAACATGATGCCGCCAACTTCCTGCTGTTCAACCGCCTCGGACATGCGCTGCCACATGCGGTCATCGTCCGGATAGAATCCGCCGCGTGCCGCAACAAGAAACATCTGGCCAATCTTTTGCCTCAGTGTCATAGTGGTAAGCAGCACGTCCGGGTCTGTCACCTCTTCCGGTTGAAGAAGACCAGATGCCGTCATTCCGGCAGTCGCCGGCCCGATGTCGCCGGACAGTTTTTCGGAAGGGCGGCATGAAGCCAGTGCCTGTACGAAGATCAGAATAACAATTGCATGTAAAAACAGGACAGACGGGAAAGGTCTGCGAGGAATTCTCTGAATCATGGTCTGAAGCGTTGAGTATGTGTAATATTATCTGTTTGGGCGGGTGGAAGCGGCACGGGCATTTTCATCAATCCCTGGTTCCAGAGTTCAAACTGATCATGGTAATGATCGGAAAAGAGATTGCCGGATTGACCGGTGCTCAGAATGGAATAACTCGCTTGTTGCGTCTGAACAAGCATGATTCGTTTCATTGTTGTTGCTCCGGCAGCTGTAACCGGGTGGTTGTGAGCAGGATGCATGGCATTTATGGAATGGGGAGCCCCCGAAACCACAATTTGCGGCGGCTGGAACAGGTTTTTTTCAGCGAGCCGGGCAGGGTGGCTGTTTCTGCGGGTCTCATCAAACAGCACGGGGGAAAATTCGGCCCGGACGACCCTGTTCCACTGCCAGTCATAGGGTTCATGCCCAAATCCGGCTGACAAGTGCCCGGCCGTTTCGTTGATACTTTTGGCGATCCATTCCTGGTATGTGTAGGGATGGCTGCCGGGCCACAGCATCGGGTCGGCAAGGAGCCTGGACACTGCCGAGTAAGTCACGTTTGGCGTACGGAAAAGCATATCTGTTTCGCGCTCACTGAGCCAGGGTGTATAGAGGTTTATGGCTGCGTGTTTGAAAAAAAGCTGAAAAAGAGTCGCAGCCGTTTCATTCGTGCCGAATTCGTAATTCCAGTTATTGAAATAGGGTATGATATGATCCGCAGGCAAATCCGGATTGAATGAACGGGATTCGGTCTCCAGGGAGCCCGTAATAAGAGGCGTGAGGTCGGCGGCAAAACTGGAGTAGGTGTCGTTGTGCCATTGAAGCGTCAGAGCTGGAATCAACCGGTCGGACGCCGTCCGGTCAAGCAACTGCAGAAATCGGTCGGATCTTTCCCAGGGCGGGGCGTAGAGGCACTTCCCGGCAACAGCAATTCGGGATGACGGCACCCGGTCGAGAAATGTTACCGGATTTCCATATAGATGCTGCCTGTTTGGAACAATTTGTGATGCGGGTGCCGATGAATGCGGTCTGTTGAATGATTGAATATCTTTTATCCTGAGCGGGTAGGGGTCTGTGAACAACCTTCCTCCCGTAAAACGTCCCGTTTGACCGTCAGTAGTTACAAAAAGGACTTGAATGGCCGGCATGGAGAGCGATTCTGTAAAAAGGTTTAGCTGGTCGGGATTACGGGTCCGCGAGAGGTTCATGAGTTCCCCGATGTCTGCCGGATACCGGAGTCCGGTCCAGTCAAATGCGAGAAACCGGTTGTGTTTTTCCGAAATGGCTACGACGGGCATATGATTGGCCCGCTTCAAAAGAATCTGCTTTTCATCACCATTTTTCAGGGAAAGGATGTGTCGTTCCACACTCAGGCTTTCATCCAGCAGGGACAGAATATCGGGATCAAGTTCCCATTGCACCGGGAGAGAAGGGTCCTCGTGGAAAAGCCTGCCGGTATAGAAATCCCCGTCATCAGAAACCAGGGGCATGATCGCCCATGCCATATATTGATTTTGACCGCTCAACAATACCGGAAGGCCGGGCAGGGTTGTCCCGGAACGCCATCCCTGGTTGCTCTGAAGCACCATTTCATAGCCCTGGTCCGGCAATGTCAGCAAAGATTCTCTGGAATGAAAAAGGAAACCGGGTGGACCGTCTCCTTGCGACGCCATGGCAAGGCCGGTTCCCGTGAATCCGGAATTCAATGGTGCTGCAGGACTTGAAAAAAGATGGTAATCATCCAGAAGCGCCTGCCATACCGGCTTTTCCAAAGACGGTTCACCAATGCCGAAGAGAACCTCCCCGGGCACATCCAGTCCGGTCAGGGCACTGGTGATGGTATCATCCCGAACGAAATGGAGGGCAGAAAGGGCTGGTTTGGACCAGAATGCCTGTTGATGCTCCCAGTTCCAGAGGATAAGCACACCTACGGAGTGCCATGGCTCCCATTCAAGCGGCTTTACATCACTCAGGGCAAATTCGGGCGGCAGATGTCTGTGATGTTCTCTGACGAATGCATTTACACCGTTTGCGTAAGATTGCAGCAGCTCTTTCTGTTGACCAGGCAGATTTGCATAGGCATCTTTCGCAGCCCGGCCGAATGAAAGCGTGAGGTAGAAGCGGTCCATATCCAGCATCGCCTCCCCGATTTCCCTTGAGTGGAGACCCTCAAGTTTGTACTGCTGACGTGTCATTTGCCAGAGACGATCCCGGGCATGGAGATATCCCATCACCAAATATAGATCCGTTTCCTGATTTGCAATGATATGAGGTACCTGGTAGGAGTCCCAGTTGACGAGCACTTCGTTTTGCAGTTCCGGTATGGCAATGTTCCCTTCCAGGGATGGAACAACACGGTAAAAGGTCCAATATACCGCCAAGCCGGCAATCACCGCTATGAGAAGAATAAATAGCACGGCGATCCTGACTGCCGAAGACTGTGATGAACATTTCATCAAACAGGAAAATATATGTAAGTTTAGGGTTTCAGAAGTAATGTTCAAATTACGAATTCTATACCAGAACAGTTCCAATAAATGCAAGCCAATCATCCACTACCGGTTGACCCCGACCGACTGCTAGCCATTGCGGAAAAATGGGGGACGCCCACCTATGTTTACCTGGAGGCAATGATTCGGGAACGTTGCCGGTCGCTGAAGAGTCTGTTTCCGGAAATGCCGGTTTCATGGTTGTATGCCGTCAAGGCCAATGATAATCCTCATGTCATCCGGATCATTGCCGGAGAAGGGTTCGGATTCGATACGGTCAGTTATGAGGAGGTTCTTTTATGCCTTAAGCTTGGCACTGATCCGAGAAACATTTTCTACACTGAAAATAACATGACCGATGCAGAAATGCACGGTGCGGCCAGCCAGGGTGTCATCCTCAATATCGGTTCTCTTGGGCGCCTAGCGGCCTTTTGTAAGGCATATCCCGGAACAGAGTGCAGCATCCGCATCAAACCCGATATAAGTGACGGACATCATGCCAAAGTGGATACCGGCAACCAGGACAGCAAGTTTGGCATCCGGCTGGACCTAGTTCCGGAAGCAGTGAACATTGCCCGCAAGCACGGGGTTCGGATCCGCGGGATTCACGCGCACATTGGAAGCGGCATCCAGGAACCTGAAAACCTGCTTGCCGAAATCGAAGTGCTTCTGAAATCATCCGTAAATCTGCAGGATATTGCTTTCATCAACTTTGGCGGCGGAATCCCCATACCTTACCGTCCGGGCGAATCACCGTTTGACCTGGAACGGTTTGCCGATCTGGCATCAGACCGGCTGAAAAAATTTCTGGCAGGTGCAAAGAATCCGGTGTCGTTCTTCTTTGAACCCGGCCGATGGATTGTAGGTCCGGCGGGTGTACTTCTTACCCAGGCGAACACGGTCAAGGACCAGGGGCGCAAGTCTTTTATAGGGACGGATACCGGCTTCAACCATCTGCTGCGTCCGGCGCTCTACGATGCTTACCATATGGTTGTCAATCTGAGCGGCACAACCGGCAGGGAAGAGGATAAAACCTATCACATCGCCGGGAATATCTGTGAGAGCGGTGACATGCTCGCGCTTGACAGAACCCTGCCCGAAACCAGGCCCGGTGACTACCTGGCCGTTCTGGATGCGGGTGCCTACGGCATGACCATGGCCTCGCAGTACAACCGCCGGGCGCTTCCGGCAGAGGTGCTCATCACCACCGAAGGATACCACAAGACCATAAGAAGCAGGAAATCACCCGAGGAAACCGTGGATGACTTTCTGAGGGAAACCGGCATGGCTGCCGCACAACCCGACGGTGTGTCATGATCGATCTGCGAAGTGATACCGTGACCACGCCCACAGAGGGCATGTGGGATGCCATGTACAAGGCGCCTGTGGGCGATGATGTGTTCGGTGAGGACCCTGGCCTTAAGGCGCTGGAAGAGAAAATTGCACGTCTGTTTGGAATGGAGGGCGGTGTTTTTGTGCCCAGCGGCACCATGGGCAACCAGATCGGGCTCAAGGTGCATACCCAGCCGGCTGACGAGGTGATCATTGACGAGAATGCGCATATCTACCACTCTGAAGGTGCCGCCGGCGGCCTTATATCCGGCATTCAGCTGCGACCTGTTCGCGGTGAGCGCGGCGTCCTCACTGCCGCACAGGTAAATGCGGCAGTCCGCGAGCAAAACGACTGGGACCCGCACAGCCGTGTTGTGGCTCTTGAAAACACTTCGAACAAGGGAGGAGGCACCTGCTATCCTTTGGAAACGATCAGAGAGATATTTCACTTTACCCGGGAAAAGGAGCTGGCACTGCATCTGGACGGAGCCAGGATCTGGAACGCAGCCGTTGCCACCGGAACCCAACTCGCGGATTATGGCTCGCTTTGCGACACCATTTCCGTATGTTTCAGCAAAGGGCTGGGGGCGCCTGTCGGTTCCATGCTGCTGGGGAGCCGGGATGTGATAAAAAAAGCACGAAGGTTTCGCAAGATTCTCGGTGGAGGAATGAGACAGGCCGGCATGCTGGCCGCCGCCGCATCCTATGCCGTGGATCATCATTATGAAAAACTCGAACATGATCACAGAAAAGCAAAAAAACTGGCAGAAACGGTAGTATCGTCACCCTTTTTTGAAGTGGAACCCTCCCATGTCGAGACCAACATTGTGCTTTTCCGGGTAATCAGGGGCTCCGTTGAGAATGCGCTGGCGTGGTTCCTCAGCCAGGATGTGGCCATGATTCCGTTCGGCGAAAACACCATACGTGCCACATTTCACTTTCAAATCAGTGAATCGGACCTGGAGAAGGCCATGAGGGCCGTAGCATCATATAAAGGCGAATAAGTCCGGGATTCAGTGAATATCATTCAGTTTGCAACCCGTTACAATCGACTCATCCTGTTCGGATTTGCACTGACCTTTTTTTCCAGTTTTGGCCAGACCTTTCTGGTGTCACTCTTCGTCCCCGGCTTTCTGGACTCTTTCGGAATTTCCTATGCCTATTTTGGATCCCTGTATTCTGCTGCAACACTTGGAAGTGCCTTTATTCTGGCCTGGGCCGGTGCGTGGATTGACAGGGTTCCATTAAAGAAGTTCGCCCTGGCGGTCACGGCAGGGTATGTTGCGGCTCTTTGGACGACCGCCCTGTCTGTCTGGATCTGGATGCTCTTCCTCGGGCTTCTTGGCATCCGGCTTTTCGGTCAGGGCCTGTTCGGCCATACGGCGCATACTACGATGGCTCGTTATTTCGTAACCATGCGAGGCCGGGCGTTAAGCCTGTCCAATCTCGGATTCTCCTTTGGAGAGGCCATCCTTCCCATTACCGTAACAGCACTTATCGGAGTGGTTGGATGGCGGTTGAGTTTGGGTACCATCAGTTTGTTTGTATTGTTGCTGTTGCCCGTTCTGATCATCTTTACTCTTGGCAGGGACCCCATGGAGTATGCAGAGGAGGGGATTCGCGACACAGACGGGAAATCCGGTTCTGAACCGGGTCAGCAATGGCGCCGCCGCCTGGTGCTCAGGGATCCCCGCTTTTACCTCCTCCTGCCCGCCGCAATCGCCGCTCCGTTTCTGCTTACGGGTTTCTTTCTGTATCAGACTCAGCTTGCCGGCTTCAGAGGGTGGGATATGGAAATCATGGCTACCTCTTTTATTGCCTTTGCACTGTCCAAATCCGGGGCTTCACTGCTTTCGGGCTCTTTGATAGACCGGTTCACTGCATGCCGCCTTTATCCTTTTTTCCTGATCCCGCTGTTGTTTGGCCTGTTCGCCCTCATCAGTTTTTCCGATCCGTCCACCGTCTTCATATACATGTTCCTGGCTGGAATTTCCATGGGGGCGGCATTCAACATTACCACTTCTCTCTACGCCGAACTCTATGGAACCGCGAACCTTGGGGCCATTCGCAGCATGATGACCATGTTTATGGTTATCAGCACAGCCGTCAGCCCGGTGCTCTTCGGACTTTTGCTTGATGCAGGCCATTCCTTTGAAATTATAATAAAAGGAGCGCTGGTATTTGTGACAATATCCATTTTCCTTGCTATTTTTATATTCCGTGAAGCCCGAAAAACCACCTCATAACCCATAACCATGAGCAAGCAAGAATTGATCCTGTCTGGCAAAGCCTCATTTTACCTTGAAGTGCCATACCGACTTTATCGCACAGGAAATGAAGACAAACAGCCCCTGTACGTGTATCTCCATGAAACCGGCCGCAACCTGGCCAATGTTGAAACCACAATCGCTCCGCTCAGGGCCCTTCCCGGATATCATTTGCTTATCCAGGCACCATACCCCGATGTTTTACCGGATAGTGAGGACCGCTCATTTTACTGGATCCCGAATCATACGGACGAGCAGACGATCACGGCCGCCCGGGAATACGTATCGGAATTCCTGCAGGAAGTGATAGACGGCCTGCTTCCTCACATCAAAGCCGGGAGGCTGGTCCTGGTAGGATGGGAGGGATCCCGGAACCAGGTATCCTATTTTTGCGCCACCAGACCGCACTATATCAATGAAATGATCCTGTTCGGCGGATCGGTCAACAGGTCGTGGATGGAACAGGACAGTACCCGGTACAAACATCTCAGAATGCTGGGTCTTTCGGGCAAGGATGCCGATATTACTGAAGAAACTGCCAGGACCATCCAACGATGGATTCAGGGTGGCGAGCATGACAAATTATCCGTATAACAGCAACATCTGTAAAAACTTGTTATTTAATTTGGATTTTTCTGTATTTTTCTTGTTGATTTGTATGCGTGTGGTAATGGTTTAACAAAAATGAATGTCAGCATTCCGTCGGCATTGTTTCACATCAGAACAGCACATCACGAGTTTCTATGAAAATACTTGTTATTGAAGACGACAGAATCGTTCGTACCCTGGTTAAACACGTTCTGGAGAATGAGGGGCACGAAGTGACGGTCGCTGACAGGGCCGATACCGGTGAAAAGATGGCGCTTGAGGATGATTTTGAAATCATCATCCTCGACCTGGGTTTGCCTGACAAAAGCGGATTGGAGGTGTGCAAGACACTGCGTGACAACAAGATAAAAACCCCGATCCTCATTCTTTCGGCGTATCAGAATACCGACACCAAAATTGCGGGCCTCAATACCGGTGCCGATGACTATCTCACCAAGCCATTTGACAACAAGGAACTGCTGGCACGCATCAATGCCATCATCCGCCGGGTCAAAAAAGGGGATGAGACCAACAATCTGTATGAGTGTGGTGAGTTGAAAATAGATCTGGTGAACCGGGAATTTTATGTCCGCGACACCAAGGTGATGCTCACAAACAATGAATTCAATCTGATGGCCTACTTCATGAAGAATCCCGACCGGATTCTTTACAAGGACGAACTCACGAATAATGTCTGGGATATCAATTTTGATACCAATACCAACTTCCTCAATGTTTATATCAGCTATATCAGAAAAAAAATCGAGGAAATCACACCGGTAAATTACATACAGACTGTTCGGAAAAAAGGTTTCAAACTCAACAGCAATCCGGTCGAGGAATACGACTAGGACCATCCCGACCCAATGGCTGCTATACCGGAAAGCAGAATCAGAAAGCTGGAGACGGCTTTTTTCTCACAGTATGTAAGCGAGCACAAAAAAAAGCTTTTCCAGCAGATCCTGGATAACCGGACCCGTTTTGTCACAGTTGTGCTGGAAGATATCTACCAGTCGCAAAACGCTTCGGCTGTACTCCGCAGTTGCGATGCATTCGGAATCCAGGATGTGCATGTCATTGAAAACCGTAATGTTTTTGATGTGGATAAAGGTGTCACCATTGGATCGGACAAATGGCTCAGTGTCAACCGCTACCGCATCAAGGAAATCAACAACACGGAGGCGGCGTACCGGAAGCTTCGGGAGAAAGGGTACCGGATTGTTGCAACGACACCTCATGAAAAGCAGGTTGATCTGCCTGAATTCCAACCTGATAAGCCTGTGGCTCTGGTTTTCGGAACAGAAAAACTGGGATTGACCCCCTACGCCATAGAAAACGCCGATGAATGGCTGTACATACCCATGCACGGATTCAGTGAGAGTTTCAACATTTCGGTAAGTGTGGCGCTGTGCCTCTATCATCTTCGGAGATATCTTGAGAGAAGCAAACGCATCTGGAGCCTGTCAGCCGAAGAAAAAGAAGCGCTCTACCTGCAATGGCTTCGGATATCCGTTCACCGGCTGCCGGCGCTTGACCGGAAATTCAGAGAACTTCTCGGGAATGACGCTCTGCCAGCTCCAGACTGATGCGCCCGCGCTTATCGTCGACCGCGATGACTCTTACTTGAATAATATCACCTACCGAAACCACATCATGCGGATTGGTGACACGTCTCCCACTGCCCATTTTTGATATGTGCAAAAGCCCGTCCTGCTTGACGCCTATATCGACAAAAGCTCCGAAATCGACAACATTGCGGACGGTGCCCTCCAGCTCAAGACCTTCCTTGAGGTCACTCATGGACAGTATTTCCTGTCGCAGCAGCGGCTTGGGAAGTGATTCCCTGGGATCTCGTCCCGGTTTCTGAAGGTTTTCCATGATCAGCTCCAGCGTGGGAACCCCGATTCCCAGCTCCTCAGCCGTCTTTTCCGGCTTTATACTTTGGAATTTTACAGGGAAAAGCATTACGGATTCCGGTATTTCCTGCGGCGTCACACCGATGGAAGCGCACAGATTCAGTGCGGCTTCGTAGCTTTCAGGGTGGATGGCGGTGTTGTCGAGCGGATTGGGTGAATCCGGTATGCGAAGAAACCCGGCCGCCTGCTGGAAACGGAATGCACCAAGTCCGGAAACCTTCAGCAGCTCCTGGCGGTCACGGAAGGGACCGTTTTCATTGCGGTATGTCACAACTTTTTCCGCTATGGTGCGGCTGAGGCCGGATACATATGTCAGCAGTGATGAACTGGCCGAGTTCAGGTTTACACCCACACTGTTGACGCAGCTTTCCACCACATCGTCCAGTTTTCGTGAAAGGTTTGTCTGGTTGACATCGTGCTGGTACAGGCCAACGCCAATCGATTTCGGATCGATCTTGACCAGCTCTGCCAGCGGATCCTGCACCCGTCGAGCTATGGATATGTTTCCCCGCATGGGAGCATCCAGGTCCGGAAATTCCTGTTTGGCCAGCGGGGATGCGGAATAGACAGAAGCTCCGGCCTCATTCACGATAAGGTAATGGAGATCTTCGTTATCGTGCCGGATCTTGCGTTCCGAAATAAGCTCGGCAACAACCTGCTCGGTTTCCCGGCTGCCTGTACCGTTGCCGATTGCAATGAGCGTGATTCCGTACCGGTCTATCAGCCGGTCCATTGTCTCCATGGATTCCCGTACTTTTTTCTGTGGAGGTGTTGGATATATCGTGGTACCGTCCAGGTATTTGCCGGTCCCGTCAACCACGGCAACTTTGCAGCCGGTGCGGTAACCCGGATCAATGCCCATCACCGTCTGCGCAGAAAGCGGTGGCTGCAGTAAAAGGTTTCGAAGGTTTTCTGCAAACGTATGGATGGCATGCTCCTCGGCTTTTTCCGTAAGCTCCTTGCGGGCTTCCCTCTCCAGTGCCGGAAACAGCAGACGCCGGAAACTGTCACGCACAGCCTGTGAGAGATGATCTGAAAACACAGACCTGCGGTTTGTTATAACAAAGTGCTCCATACGCTCAAGGGCCTTCCCCTCTAAAATTTCTAGCCTCACGGAGAGAATGCCCTCCCGTTCGCCGCGGTTAATGGCAAGAACCTGGTGAGGTCTGATGTAACTGATCTTGCTGCTGAACTCGTAATACTCCCGGTAAGTCTCGCGCTCATCCGGTTCCGAAGAGCGGGTGACCTGCAACATGCCATGCCGCTGAATCTGATTCCGGATTCCGTTGCGCAGATCCACTTCCTCGTTTATCCATTCCGCACAGATATCGCGCGCGCCCTGAAGCGCTTCTTCAACATCGGAAACGTCCTTTTCGGAATCGACAAAAGAAAGGGCCAGTGCCTCGGCGGACCCGCATTCGGTATCCTCTTCCCACATCAGTTCTGCCAGAGGTTCCAGGCCTTTCTCCCTGGCTGCGCTTGCCCGCGTTTTCCGCTTTGGCTTGTAAGGCAGATAGAGATCCTCGAGATCCTTTAGCGTGGCGCATGCTCGAATTTGCTCCTCCAGTTCCCCGGTCAGTTTATCCTGATCGCGAATGGATGCCAGAATCGTCTCCTTGCGGTCTCCGAGAAGCCGCAGGTACTCCATCCTGTCCCGGATGCCGCGCAGAATCTCTTCGTCGAGTCCGCCGGTGCGTTCCTGGCGATAGCGTGCTATGAACGGTATGGTGGCACCTTCGTCAAGCAGGGAGACAACTGCCGATACTTGTCCCCTGGAAAGTAAAAGTTCTTTCGCTATTGCAGAAAATATTCCGTCTGATGACATCTTTTTTGCTATTTTATCAGTTCTTGCAACACTAGCTGGCTGCCAGGCAGCGACAAAACCAAACCGGTATTTCAGTCGTTATGAAACGTAGAGAAAAACAGCATGTGCCGTATCCTCAAAACCCGATACACATGCATCGATACGTAACATGACACTGGTTCTTTCAATACAACGGCTCACTGACTGCCAATTGCCGGCAAGTGCCAAATATATCAGACGTATGATCTATTTCCAATGAAACAAAGCACAAAAGAGGAACTGTTACAGTTTGCCATTTATCTGGCACGGACGGCCGGAAAAAAAACGCTCAACCACTTCAAAAAGAATGTTGATATCGAACGAAAGGGCGATGATTCTCCCGTCACCATAGCCGACCGGGAGGCAGAAAAGTGGATTCGCGAGCGAATTGAAGAACAATTTCCCGGTCACGGCATCGTCGGGGAAGAGTTCGGTACACACAATGAAACGGCATCCATCCGATGGATAATTGATCCGGTGGACGGGACCTTGTCGTTCATCCACGGCATTCCGCTGTACACGACTCTTCTTGGTGTCACAATAGATGGCGAGCCCGAGATTGGGGTAATCTATGCTCCTGCAACCGACGAGCTGTGCGAGGCCGCCATTGGCCTGGGTGCGCGGTATAACGGGCAGGACTGCCGTGTTTCCGAAACATCCCTGATGCGAAAGGCCACTTTGCTGAGCACCGATCTGACCACTATTATCAGCGAGGGACTGGAAAACCAGTTCCGGGTACTTCTGGATGAATGCCGCCTGCATCGTACTTGGGGGGATGCCTATGGACACATGATGGTTGCAACCGGCCGGGCCGACATCATGTTTGACCCTGTTCTGAATATCTGGGATGCGGCGGCACTTTTGCCTGTAATGCAGGAATCCGGCGGTGTTTTTCTGGATTTTGCCGGCAACGCGACCATTGACAGCGGACACGGATTCTCAACCAATGAGAAACTGGCCCCTGTCGTATTATCCGCCATGGAATCTGCACGCTGATCACTAAAAACCCTACTCCGAAGAAATATGGGAAGATTGACTGTTCCATTGAATATAATTTTGCTGGCGGTTTTGCTGGTATTTGCTGGCCAGGTACTTGCCCGCGAATCTCCACTGCCGGACAGGAAGCCGGACGGGATGGCCGATTATCCTTTCCGTCCCGACAACGAACTGCATTTTTTGGGGTTGGATCTTCAGATAGAGGCGGGTTTTGATGATGGAACAATTCGGGGTACGGCCCAATACCGGTTTCGCACCAGGAACGCCCATGTAGAAAAAGTGGTCTGGGCGGCACCGGGCATGACGATCCGGGAGCTTTTGCTGAACGGGGAACAGGTACCGTACCAAATTGAGGACGATTCACTTGTCATCTCTTTTCCCGGTGCACCCGACCCTGCCAGGGAGCACACTATTACGGTGGCGTACGCCACCGAACCGGGGTTTGGCGTTCATTTCCGGTATAATGGAACCATTTTTACCTCAGCTTTACCCGGCAGCAGCGCCCATTGGATTCCCGGACCGATTCATCCGTGGGCTGCAATGCCTGTTATCGTGAGGCTGGAGGTGCCGGAGAATATGACGGGAGTTGCCAGCGGCGCCTTTGAACGCCAGACATCCACCAACAAAGGACGGCTGTTCGTCTTCCGGACAGAAGTTGATGTCTCCTTAGCAGATCTTTTCTTTGCCATTGGTGACTTTGAAGTGGAAGAATCCTTTTCCGGAACCAAGAGCCTGAGAATCTACCGTGAAAAAGGTGTTTCCAGCCGGAATAACATGCAGGAACTGCTGTCCTTCATGACCAGGCGGGTACGGGAATACGAACGGTTGCTTCAGAGTGAGTTGCCGGTGCCGGCTTTTCACGCCGTGCTGCTTTCAGACAACATGTGGGAGACGCGTCCATATTACGCCGGTGCGGCAATCGTTCATGGCGGCCAGGATCAGGCAAGGACCGTAATTACCCGTGCCATAACCGCACAATGGTTTGGTATTGCACTCAGGCCGGAACAATGGAAAGAATCCAGCCACATTACGCTGCTGCAGGCGTTGGCGGCAGAGAAACTGGACGAGCCGGATTGGCAGGCACAGGCGGATCCGGTCGGAGAGGCCTTTGTCATACCCGAAACGGTTTACCAGCTCAGGAACATGGACCACTGGCAGTGGGCGCGTCACTTTTTAAGTGCAAATACCATGCCCGTTCTTTCGGATGCACTCGACGATTCATTCCGGTCACTGGCTGCGAAAAGAGGCGTGTTTACAGCCACTCATTTTTCCGCACTGATGTATGAAAAAACGGGCAAGTGGATGGATGTGCCAGTAATCAGAGCGCCGGATCCGGATCCAGCACTGCGCTACAAGGTGATTGCAGGAGAAGTCAGGGGATCGGACCGGATTACCCTGGAGTTCCTGCCTCTTGAGGATATTACTGAAGATTCAATTACAGTACAGGTTCGGTGGGTCCGTGATGGCCAGATTCATGAAACTCCTGTAACGTTTTCGGGCAGCGGTGACAATGTGGATGTAACCCCGGGCGGATTTGTAAACAACCTGTGGGTCGAAGCAGCCGGCAAGAAAAATATCCGCTTCGAAATGGACAAGCCCTTCTCCCACTGGCTTTACCAGCTGCGCAGGGATGAGTATCCGGAGCGCAGGAGGGAGGCGGCACTGGCACTCAGGAACTATTCCTCTGACCCGGATCTGCAACTGGCCGTTCAGGATCTGTTAAACCGGGAAGAGAATCCGGAAGTGCTTGCGGCCATGGTTGAACTCATGGCGGAGCTCACTGCGGGGGCAAGCGGTACAGAACGAAGGTTCCTCGACGGCCTCAGTTCCCGGCATGAACAGGTTAGGTTTGAATCCCTGAAGGCACTCCGCGCCTACAGAGGCAACACCCGGGTTGAGAATGAAGTTTTCGCCATTATTCAGGGCTCCGATGACATGGCATTTGTCAATGAGGCGATTCGCACATACCGTGAACTCATTCCGGAAGACCAATTTCGTGATTTTGCCATCCGGTTTCTAAGGGAAGATCGCCAGGATCAGTTGTTCACAAGGACCCTGATCCAAGAGCTGTTTTCCATACCTGCTGATGAATCAGCTGTGAATGCCGTGCGTGAGTATCTGAATCCTGGCTACTCATTTGAACTCCGGTGGCTGGCATACAGCCAACTGAGAAAACACGCTGCAGATGCCGGCTGGCAACAGGATTTTGTCACTGAATTTTCAGATGATGCCGATCCGAGAATCCGTTTTATCACTCTTTTTTCCGTCCCAAGGATGGATTATGAAAATCGGGGACCTTTTTTATCCTCCCGTATGTTGGTTGAGTATGATATTCGTATATTGAAATTGGCAAGCGAGTTCGCTTCGTCGAATTAACACCATACCAGTACCCGTTTTATGAATTACATCATCAAACTACCGCCAAAGTCAAAGCGTGATGACATCATTGACGCCTGGGTCAATGATGTCATGCATGATCACGATTACAGCAGGTTGAGAGCCACACTCAACCACCTGATTGAAAGCGGATTCAACAGGGATGGTGTCATGTTCATGTATCTGCACCGCACAACGCACGAGATAGCGTGCAAGAAAATTGTCCAGCAATCGCGATACGAACTTGCGGAAATCGCCTTCAGTAATCCGATCTGCCTCAATTGACAGGCCGGCCGGTTCAATAGGGGCCAGGAAGCCCTGCAACCAGGTAATGCATTCAAGCAAAAACTGTACTGCCGCGCATCAATCGTGCAGCTGTCTGAGGCGATATCACCCGCTGTCAGCTCTCCCTCATCCACCTCCAGAGTTCTCGGAAACTTGCCTTTTTACCGTACATGAGAATGCCTGTCCGGTAGATTCTGGCACTCATCCAGATCAGGATCACAAAAGTCAGGATCATAAGTACGATGGTGGCACCCAGTTGCCAGAACGGAATTTGGAGCACCGCCATGCGTACCGGCATCAATATGGGTGCGAAAAATGGGATCATGGACAGTACCACGGCAAGGGTTGATGACGGGTCGTCCGAAACCGGAAAGAGGAACATGATCGGAACGATGATCAGCATGATGATGGGAAGCTGCAGCTGCTGGCTGTCAGACTCCTGATCGACGGCTGAGCCTACGGCGGCATAAAGTGCGCTGTAGATCAGAAAACCGAGCAGGAAGAAAAGCACGAAGCCGATCCAGATCATCGGGCTGATTGGGGGGATACTGAAGGCGGCCGCTTCTGCAGCAGCTTCCGCTGCTTGTGCCGTTTCTGGACCAGAAGCAGTAAAATAAGCCAATACGGGTCCGGCTGCAGCCATAAGCACCGCACCGGCAACCGCCCAGATGGCAAACTGCGTGAGACCAAGAAGGGCCACGCCGGCTACCTTGCCCATGAGCAGCTCAAAAGGCCGGACCGATGAAGCGATTACCTCTACGATACGGCTTGTTTTTTCCTCCATGACACTGCGCATGATGACAGCTCCGTATCCGAACATGGCTCCGTAAATAATGAAACCCATAATGAAACCGAGGATCATGTAGAAACCAGTGTCGGCCGCTTCCTCACCTTCGGCTGAAATGGTGAGGTGTTCGGTCTGAACCCGGTCTGCCAGAACCTGTCGCACTTCTGCCGGTGTATCGAGCCGGTCGAGCCGGATGTCCCGAACAACCCGCTGCACATCCGAGTGAATCCGGGATGTTACCGTCATTCCGGCAGTGCCTCCGTGATAGAACAAGGTCTTGCCCTGCCCATCCAGAATCTCGTGCGGAATGACCAGATACCCTTCTATCTCACCACGCATCAGGGATTCCCGAAGGGTATCCGGACTTATTTCGGTGATCTGGTAGTAGACCGAGTCGCTTGCCACCAGTCCCTGGCCAACGGCACCGGTTTCATCGTAGACATGAAATTGCCGGACACGGTCGCCGGACATCGTTTGAATGACGGCAGGCAAAACCAGCAGCAGAATCATGACCACCGGTGCAAGGATGGTTGATACGATGAATATCTTGCTCTTCAGCCGAGTGAAATACTCTCTTTTGATTATCAAGAGCAATTTCTCTTTTTGTATCATGACGACACCTCCCTCGACACCGAGTCGATGAATATTTCCTGTATGCTTGGCTGTACAAGTTCAAAACCCTTGATTCGCACATGTTTCTGGGCTTCGCGCAAAATGACCTGATCATCGGCACCATCCAGCAGTCTTATTTCCGCAAAGTTGGTGGATCTGTTGTTAATGCGTACATATTTGAGATCGGACAGGAACCGGCTGTCACCAGTAAACCGCAATTTGATACTGTTATGGCCATAAGAAGCACGAATCTCATTCAGATCGCCATTGAGGATAAGCCGACCCTTGTTGAACAGTGCGATGTCGTCGCACAGCTGCTCCACCTGTTCCATTCTGTGAGTGGCGAATAAAATGGTTTTGCCGGCATCTCTGAGCTCCAGGATCACTTCCTTGAGCATTTCACTGTTGATTGGGTCCAGACCGCTGAACGGTTCGTCAAAAATGAGACAGTCGGGATCATGGGCAATAGTGGCCACAAACTGGATTTTTTGCTGCATACCCTTGGAGAGTTCACCTACTTCCTGCCCAATCCAGCCGTATGCTTCAAAGCGTTCGAGCCAGTAACGAATGCGTTGCTTTGCATCTTGGTAGGAGAGCCCGCGCAGACGGGCAAGATAGACCAGCTGTTCGCCGACCTTCATTTTCTTGTACAAACCACGTTCTTCCGGAAGATAGCCCAGCCGGGCCTGGGTTTCAGGTCCTGCATGGATGCCGAACAGCCGAATGCTGCCGGAATCCTGCTTGAGAATACAGGTCAGCATTCGGATACTGGTGGTTTTGCCTGCGCCATTGGGGCCAAGCAGGCCGAAAATACGACCCTTTTTTACCTCAAAGCTAACGTTGTCAACAGCACGATAGTCGCCAAACTGCTTTGTAACACCATCAAACTCGACTATGGAATCACTCATGGATGGTAACTGTTATAAGTTGTATGAAGCATGAAAAAATCGGGAAAATAAAGTTTGTAAGATAGTCTTTGAATTTCTTATATACCTGTAAAATGGGGCATCTGAGATTGCCTCCTGACCGGTGGCGGCTGTTTTTCAATCAGCCTGTTTTTCCGGATTTTGTTCGATTAACCCAATAATTACGGTTTTTACAGTAAAAAGTTTCACATGCAGGTAATTCATATAAGTTTTGAGTGTTACCCGGTTGCCAAAGCCGGAGGCCTTGCCGATGTGGTAGGTGCGCTTCCAAAATATTTGCAGCAGTTTGATGTCGATTCATGGGTTGTCATGCCGCATTTTGACAATGAATGGGTGCGCAATCACCAGCTGGACACCGTACACAGTGGTGTTGCCCTGTTAGGTGAGGAACGATTTGAATACCGGATTGTCCGGGAAGCGGGTGGGGTGCTTGGTTTTCCAATATATCTCGTGGATATCCCTGGCCGTCTTGACAGACCGGGGATTTATATCGATCCGAATAGCGACTATCCGTACTGGGATGAGTTCGAGCGTTTTGCTGCATTTCAAATTGCGGTGCTGGACTGGCTTAAATCGTTCAGTAAAAAACCGGATATCATACATTGCCATGATCATCATACTGCATTGATCCCGTTTCTGATGAACAGCTCCCCGGTTTATCACGAATTTCGCACCATCCCCTCGGTGCTCACCATTCACAATGGCCATTACCAGGGATGGTATGATCCTCAGAAGCGATTTCTCCTGCCTAAAATCGACTCGGAACGGGAAGGGTTTCTATACTGGAACGGACGGATGAACGCCCTCTCAGCCGGTATCCGGACTGCCTGGAGCATTACTACGGTTTCGGAATCCTATCTTCACGAACTCCAGCACTCCTGCAAAGGTCTGGAGCCATTGCTTTCCTATGAACAGAAGAAATCTCACGGAATCATCAACGGAATAGATACGGATGTATGGAATCCGGAATCGGATCCGCTGATCGTCGAAAACTTTGACCAGGAGACATTTACCGGGGGAAAGGCAAGAAACAAGGAATGGATTTGCAATGAGTTTGGATTTGACCCGAACCTTCCTCTTTTTTCATTTATTGGAAGGCTGGTGGATGAAAAGGGAGCCGATCTGCTGCCAGACCTGATCATCCGTTTTCTTGAGACCGGACTGAAAGGCAGTTTTCTCATTCTTGGAACCGGCGAGCCATGGCTCCACAACAGGTTCAGGGAAATGAAAGGTCGATATGTGAACTTTTTTGATGCTTCGCTGACCTATAACGAACAGCTTGCGCATCGCATGTATGCGGGCAGTGACTTCCTGATCATGCCCTCAAGAGTGGAGCCCTGCGGCCTTAATCAGATGTACGCTATGAGATATGGAACCCTGCCCATCGTAAGAAGCATCGGGGGGCTCAGGGATACGGTTAAGGATTTTTCACAGCCGGACGGTTACGGAATTTTGTTTGATCAATTCAATCTGGATGATGCCTTTCAGGCTATCAGCAGGGCAGCAAGCATTTTTCATGACAAACACCTCATGAGCAATCTTCAGAAAAGAGCAATATCCAAAGATTTCTCCTGGCATAGCTCAGCCGGAAAGTATCATAACCTGTACACATCATTAATCAAGGAGAAGTGATCATGAAGGAATCAACGATAGCTGTAATTTTGGGTGGCGGAGCAGGAAGCCGTCTGTTTCCATTGACGAAAAACAGGTCCAAACCCGCCGTGCCGGTCGGCGGAAAATACCGGCTTGTGGACATTCCCATTTCTAATTGCCTCCACTCAGATATCCGCCAGATCTATGTACTCACCCAGTTCAACTCCGCATCGCTGAATCAGCACATTAAAAACACATTTCACTTCGATCATTTCTCAAGAGGATTTGTTGATATCCTTGCGGCAGAACAAACTCCAAGCTCACATCAGTGGTACCAGGGAACGGCGGACGCCGTCAGGCAGACCTTTCGCTACCTGCAAAACCACAGGGCCGACAAGATACTCATTCTTTCCGGAGACCAGCTCTATCAGATGGACTACCGGGAGATGATGAAAGAGCACAATGATCACAATGCAGAGGTGACCATCGGTACCATTCCCGTAAATGCCAGCGATGCCACGAGTTTCGGCATTATGAAAACCGATGACAATGGAATGATCACCAGTTTCATCGAGAAACCGACCGCAGATCAGCTACCCGGTTGGGAGTCTGAGGTGCCGGATGAAATGAAAGCACAAGGCAAGGTATATCTGGCTTCAATGGGTATTTATGTCTTCAACAAGGAGACTCTGTGGAACCTTCTCAACGATAGTCCCGAAGCACTTGATTTCGGAAAGGAGATCATCCCCCAGGCCATAACTTCCAAAATGAGTGTGGCAAGTTACAAATACACCGGCTATTGGACCGATATTGGAACCATCCGGTCCTTTTATGATGCCAATCTGGAACTTGCGGATCCGCTTCCACAGTTTGATCTCTATGCCACAGGCAAAAGAATCTTTACCAGACCCCGGCTGCTTCCGCCCACGAAAATGTTTGGAACCAGCACGGATCGCTCCCTAATTGCCGAAGGATGTGTCATAGAAGCAGAGTCCATTACACACTCCGTTATTGGTATCCGCTCGCGTATCGGTTTAAAGACTGAGATAAAGGAATCAATTATCATGGGTAACGACATGTATCCGTCCATTGAAGAAATTCAAGAATATAATCCCGAAATGCCTGGTCGTGGAATCGGAGCCAGCTGCTACATAGAGCGCGCCATTATAGACAAAAATGCCCGCATCGGTAACAATGTCAGGATTGTCGGTGGAGATCACCTGGAGAATTCTCGTAATGACAACTACTCCATTGTAGACGGGATAGTAGTGGTCGAAAAAAATGGAATCATCAAAGACGGAACGGTTATTTGAATGAGCCGAAATCTTTGGAAGCTGTAATGACAAACTGCAAGGTTTTGAAAATAATCCTGATGACAGCAGCATTGTTTCCTGTTACATGGAAACACGTGTTTCGAGTGCCGGTCTGTCTTTTCTTGCTTGCCGGTCTGGCAAACTGCGGCCAGGAGCAGAGCGCCCATCAAAGCGGGTTTCCGGAAAGCGGGGATTCCCTGAAAATTACGGTGATGGCAACGGCTGATGTGCATGGATGGGTGAGAGCCTGGGACTATTACCGCGACAGGGAGGAAGTCCGCTATGCACTCTCCAAAGTTGCCACGCTGGTGGACTCCGTTCGATCGGTTCACGAACATACGTTGCTGCTTGATGCTGGCGACTGGCTTCAGGGCAATCCTTTCGCCGAGTTTTTTGCCATGCACGATCCACTGAATCGTCACTACCCGTTTCTGGCGGTAACCGACCACTTGGAATTTGATGCCATTGTCCTGGGTAATCACGAGTTCAACTTCGGTCTGGATTATCTGAACAGGCAAATCGGAATGACCAGCACACCAGTTATTGGCGCAAACATATACCATCACGGCACCGATGAGCCAGCCTATCCGCCCTATGTCATCAGGGATATGGCGGGAATCCGCGTTGCTGTTGTCGGACTTACAACACCCGGATCCGCCGTCTGGGACAGGCCCCGTGTTGAAGGAATACTGGATTTTGGTGACGGGCTGGAAGCGGCCCATCGGTTTGTGCAGGAAGTGCGGGAGGAGCACCGGGCTGATTTGGTCATCATTCTTGCTCACTCCGGACTGGATGGCGGCACAAGTTATCATCGCGAAGATCTTGGAGACGAGAATTTCGGTAGGGCTGTGGGTGAACAGGTGCCGGGTGTGGACCTGCTGGTGCTCGGGCATACGCACCGCACCATAGATGATGTTGTGCTGGAAGGTGCCGAAGGAAGAGAAGTGGGGGTAATTCAGCCTGGAAGATGGGCCTCGCATCTGGGTGTTGCAGAGTTGAAACTGGTCCGGAATGAGGACGGATCGGTCCGGGTTGCCGGTATTTCGACAGTCAATCACAGTGTGGAAAATGTCAGGGAACATCCGGATATCGTTGCCCTGACCCGTGAAGCGCATGAGGATGTGGTTGCTTTTGTAACCGAGACCATGGCCGAGACTGATGACGTCTGGTCAGCCCGGGAAGCACGGCGTACAGACACCCCGATCATCGATCTCATCCAGACCGTACAGAAAAAGCAGACCGGTGCGCAGCTTTCCGCGGCAGCCGCATTCAACACATCGGTAACTTTCGGACCCGGGGCTGTAACACGTGGCGACATTGCCCTGCTCTACCCGTATTACAACACACTTTACAAGCTTGAGGTTACGGGAGAGCAGATAAGGAGTTTTCTGGAACACACATCCCAATATTACACCAGTGAAACCGATGAGCATGGGAGGCCGGTTGTGAACAGGGGATGGCCGGGTTTCAACTTTGACATGCTGGCCGGAGTGCACTATGTGCTGGACCTGAGAAACCCTCCGGGGGAACGTGTCACAAAACTGACGTATGAAGAAGAACCTGTTGCCGATGATGACCGCTTCACCCTTGCCGTCAATTCCTACCGGGCCGAAGGCGGCGGCGGATTTGATATGCTTCAGGATGCACCTGTGCTCATGACCATAGACCGTTCCGTTGGTGATATGATACTTGAATTTATCCAGGAGAAAGAAGTCCTGCAGCACGATGACGTATTCGAAGAAAACTGGCATCTTGCATACTGACATCACATGAACATCCTGCTGGTTGAGCCCTTTCTCGGAGGATCGCACCGTGCTTTCATTGAAGGACTCCGGGAGCACTCCCGCCATCGTATTTTCACGGCTACCATGAAGGGCAGCCACTGGAAATGGCGGATGAGCGGAGGCGCCGTAACCCTTGCTGAAAAAACCGAACTGATCCGGGAGGATATTGACCTTGTCTTTGCAAGCAGCATGACCAATCTCCCGGCTTTCATCGCCCTGACAAATCCGAGATTTGCCTCAGTCCCTATTGTGCTGTACATGCATGAAAATCAGCTGACACAGCCGGTTCCGGAATCAGAAGAGCGGGACATTACCTATTGTTACATCAACTATCTGAGTGTTCTTGCCGCGGATTATGTATATTTTAATTCCAATTTCCACAAAAAGTCATTTCTGGATGCCTTGCCGGGTCTCCTGGCTCGTTTTCCGGATTATCAGCAGTCGGAATCCATAGGAAAAATTGCCGCGAAGTCAGACCTGCTTTATCCGGGGCTGAATCTGAAAGTATTTGATGGTGCCGTGCAAAAGCGCCGGCGCAGAGCGCCGAATGCGCGGCCGGTGGTTGTGTGGAATCAGCGCTGGTCATTTGACAAGGACCCGGAGAAATTTTTCAGGGTGATAGACAAGCTTGATGATGCCGAATGCATGTTTGACCTGATTCTGGCCGGGGACCATCACCACGACCATGCAGAATTGTTTGAACAGGCCTGGAAACGTTACGGAAGCCGGATTCTCCACTTCGGGTTTGTCGAGAACACGGACCATTATGCCGAATTGCTGCAGAAGGGGGATTTTGTGGTTTCCACTTCGCAGCATGAATTCTTCTGTACGGCTATAATGGAAGCCGTCTACTGCGGCTGCCATCCCATGCTTCCGCGAAGCCTGACTTATCCTGAAGTGATTCCCAAGACCCTGCAGGAGCCACTGCTGCACGGCCCGGTATTCTATGATGATGAAACGGATCTTTTCCGGAAAATGAAAAAACTGCTGGACGGCACATACAAGAAGCTGCCTCTGTCAACACTTCAGTCGGTGAACCGGGATCTGGACTGGAGCCGATTCATTGAAAAATACGACGAGATTTTCGAACGAATCAGAAAGGACTTTCCTCGTCGTCGGGAGGAGGGGTGAATCCAGTTTTCCTGACTCTTTTTTCATCAGATCCATCATTCTGCGATACTTCGGTCAGCTTCTCGGCACCTTCCGATGGATCTGAAGCCAGATAGGATGAATCGCCGTAGGCGCGTGACAGATTCTCGAAACGGGCATATTGTTTCACGAAGTGCAGGTTCACCGTTCCGACCGGTCCGTTTCGCTGCTTACCCACGATCAGTTCCGCAACACCTTCCGTGGAGTTGCCCTGGTCGTCGGTAGTGATCTTATAGTATTCCGGGCGGTACAGGAAACAAACCACGTCAGCATCCTGCTCAATGGAGCCGGATTCGCGCAGGTCACTGAGTTGTGGACGTTTGTCACCGCCTCGCTGTTCCACAGCCCTGCTGAGCTGGGAAAGGCCGATCACCGGCACATTGATCTCTTTTGCCAGTGCTTTCAATCCGCGGGAGATGCCGGCAATCTCCTGTTCCCTGTTCTGGCGGTCGTTCTGCATGCCGGTCATCAGTTGCAGGTAATCGACAACGATCAATCCCACATCATGCTCACTTTTAAGCCTGCGGCACTTGGACCGGAGTTCCATGATACTTATGGAGGGCGTGTCATCAATGAAAATCGGGGCCGTGTGAAGACGGCCGGCGGCTTCCAGCAGTTTTTTGAACTCGTTGTCATCCAGCTTCCCGGTTCGTGCCTTTTGTGCGTCAACACGGGCTTCCATGGTTAACAATCGCTGCACCAGGGCCTGGTCTGACATTTCAAGGCTGAAAACGGCCACTGGTGTTCTCTTGTCAGGGTCCTGATTAAGGGCCGCATTTCTGGCAACGGTCAGTGTAAATGCCGTTTTACCCATGGATGGCCGGGCGGCTATGATGATGAGGTCGCCCCTCTGCCAGCCAGCAGTTATGCTGTCGACATCAAGCCCGGTTGGAACCCCCGTAATACCCTGTTTCTTGCCCCGGATTTCCTCCAGGTATGAGATCGTGGTTTTGAGTATTTCAACCAGTGGACGATTTCCGCCGCGTGCTTTGGCGTTCGTGATGTCATAGATTTTCTGTTCGGCTCCGTCCAGGACCTCAAAAGAGTCAGTCGTGCTGTCATAGGCATTCTGAATGATATCAGAACAGCTCACAATCAGGTGCCTTTTCAAAGCTTTTTCGGCTATGATCTGGCAGTGGTACTCAATGTTTGCAGCCGAACTAACCGACCGGGTCAAATCTGTGAGATAGCCGCTTCCACCGATAGTATCAAGCAGATTCCTGTCCCGCAATTCGTTTTCTACCGTAAGAAGATCCAGGGGGTTGTCCCGCTCATATAGCTTGCAAAGCACTTCGAATATGGACCGGTGGGCCGGTTTGTAGAAATCATCCTCTTCCAGCATCTCAATGGCAACCGAAGCCGCCTGCTCTTCTATCAGCATGCTGCCGAGGACGGCTTCTTCAATTTCAACGGCCTGCGGAGGAATGCGTCCCTGCACCTCCAGTTTTGCATAACTGTCAGTCCGGCTTGTTTTGTTTTGCGGTTTATTAGCCATAACTAAATGATATGCAATATCATGGATGTGATTTTAAAGGATTTGTGCACAATTGTTTTCAGGGACGGTTTGCCCGTAAAGAGGTGCATCGCCGGATTTCCCGACAGCATTAATGCCGGAAGGAAAAGGTATAAAAAAAACGGGAAGCGTGCTTTATCCGGATTGAAAAAATTACCTGATACTGTCTGTCAGTTCGTCATACCGTTTGCGAAGCAGTTGCACATCCTCCCATGTATCGCGTTTCCATGCCGGATTTCGCAGAAGTGCAGCAGGATGGAAGGTGACCATGAGCTCAATGCCGTCAAGGAATGGATGGAACCTGCCACGAAGATTTTTCATTGGCTCCGCAGTGTTGAGGAGCGTCTGAGCGGAAATTCGGCCAAGGCAGAGTATGAGTTTCGGCTTGATGAGTTCGATCTGCCGGTACAGATAGGGCAGGCTGCGGTCTCGCTCTTCAGGAAGAGGGTCCCGGTTGTTTGGAGGTCTGTGTTTGAGGATGTTGGCGATATACACATCTTCCCTGCGGAAGGAGATGGCCTCAAGGATCTTGTTGAGCAGCTGGCCCGCCCTTCCGACGAATGGCTCGCCCTGCTTGTCCTCCTGTAAACCCGGCGCTTCTCCGATGAGCATAAGGTCGGCACCCGGGTTTCCCGTTCCGAATACCAGTCTGGTGTCAGCCAGATCGGTACGAAGCACGTCCGCGTTGAGGCATATCTCGAAAAGCTCATCCAGAGTGCGCGCGGCTTCAGGGCCGCCTGACTCCCCCTTATGGTAAACAGGGCGTTCATCGATTGCATCGGCGGTCATGCTCCCGCCGGCAGGTGACTTCTCAGGTAAGAATTCCGGGTCCGGTTCGAGAGTCGTGGCCGGTTCGAGTGCCGTGGCCGGTTCTGGTGTTGTATCTATTGCCGATGCGGGTGCTTTTTTTTGCGGAAGTTCCGGTATCTGAAAATGTCCGTAGGTCTCTTCTTCCTGTTTCAGAAAAGATCGAACCGATTGAAACAGGGAACCGTGTCCCTGATCTGCCATGTCGCTACTGGTTGCATGATTCCGCTCCGCCTTGTCCGCGTTTCCGTACTGGCCGTGATCCTTCTTTTCCTTGTTATGCGACATGAGTTCGGATTTCCGTTGAGTGGTTATTTGGATGATTCCGTCAATACGGTTGCTTTCAGGCATCCGGACCGGCAGGGATGGAAGCCCGGACTTCGCGCCTGTCATGGATGTATTCGATACTGGATCCGGCGCTTCCGTTCAGAATGGAGCCCTGAACCGCTTCGGAAGGGGCGCGCGCAACCAGTCGGCAGTGAACAATCTCATTTACAAGCGAGGGATCATGTGGCAGCGAAACCCGGATGTAATTGTCGGTCCAGCCGAGAATTCTTCCGTTCTGTACTTCCTGCTCTACAAGAACCGGCCGCACTGAACCAAGATGCCGGCTGTCAAAATCAAAGCGTTTCTGATCCGATATGCGGCGAAGTTTGTGCGTTCTCTCCTTGCGAATCTTTTTTGCAATTTGACCATCCATTTCCATGGCTGCGGTATTGGGCCGTTCGGAATAGGTGAATACATGCAGGTAACCCACTGGCAGTGACTGCAGGAAGTCCATTGTTGTACGGAAGTGCGCGTCCGTCTCGCCGGGATGACCCGTTATCACATCAACACCGATGCAGGCATGGGGCATGGCATCCAGGATGGTGTGTACACGGCGCCGGTAAAGGTCGGTCCGATACCTTCGCTTCATCAATTGAAGCACTTCGTCCGATCCGCTTTGAAGAGGGATATGGAAGTGGGGCTGCACGGTATCCGATTGAGCCGCGAAGGCAATGATCTTGTCGGAGAGCAGGTTGGGTTCAATGGAGGATATCCGGATGCGGTCCAGCCCTGGCAGGCGGTCCAGCTGTCTGAGCAAATCCAGGAAGGTTTCACCGTTCTGATGCCCGAAATCACCGACATTTACACCGGTGAGTACGATTTCACGATATCCGCCGGCGACGACACTTCTGGCATTTGCGAGCACATCGGCGACCGATGGGCTGCGGCTTTTACCTCGCGCCAGCGGGATGGTGCAGAAGCTGCACTTGTAGTCGCATCCGTCCTGCACCTTTAAAAAAGCACGTGTGCGGTCATTGGCGGAGAAGGCGTGGTGGAAGTCAACGGCTTCGTTAACATCAGTTCGATGGATAATGGTTTTATCCGGCTTCTCAAAGTTGCCGGCAAGAGAGAGGATGTCGAATTTGTCACGCGCCCCGACCACCAGGTCGACACCTTCAATTGACGCAATTTCATCAGGTTCAAGCTGTGCATAGCATCCTGTGACCGCAATAAAGGCATCGGGGTTCAGGCGCTGTGCCCGGCGCACGGCCTTTCGGCAGTCCCTGTTGGCATCTTGCGTCACAGAACAGGTATTGACCACATATACATCGGCCTTCCGCTCAAAGGGAACAATAGAGAAATTCATTCCGCTGAAATGGCGCTTGAGAGTGGATGTCTCAGCGAAGTTCAGCTTGCAGCCAAGCGTGCAGAAGGCCACGCTCCGGGACGTGCTGGAGTTATGGGCAGGTTTACGGTCAGTCATGATAATAAAGCTTGCAACCGGTACAAACGGCCCGGCCGGCAAGGATATTTTCCCGGAAGGTATCGGATCAGAGGGTAATTTCTCAGGGCAGATAGTACAGGATAATGGCTATCACCACAAAATTGATGATTGCCAGTGGAAGCATCCTGGTCCAGCCAAGTCGCATAAGCTGACTGTATTTGAACCGCGGAAGTGTCCATCGCACCCAGATGAAAACGAAGGCGAAGAATACGGTCTTTAAGATAAAGACGTGTATATCGAGGATGGATTTCCAGACCGGGCTCATTTCGGGGAGCCAGTAGCCGGCAAACGGCAGGTGATACCCGCCGAAGAAGAATACGGTGATGAGCATGCTTCCGATCACAACATGCATGTATTCAGCAAGGAAGAAGGTCCCGAATTTCATGGAACTGTACTCGGTGTGAAAACCGCCCACCAGTTCCTGTTCGGCCTCAACCAGGTCAAACGGTGCCCGGTTGGCTTCGGCAAATGCCGCAATGGTAAAAATGAAGAATCCCAGGGGATTTCGGAAGATATTCCACCAGAACTCCTGTGAATGGACGATTTCCAGCAGGCTAAGCGAGCCGGCAAACAGGATGACTGACGCCAGGGCAACACCCATTGGTAGCTCGTAACTGATCATCTGGGCAGCGGCGCGCAATCCTCCAAGCAGGGAGTATTTGCTGTTGGATGCCCATCCCGCCAGGGTTACTCCATAGACAGCCAGTGATGCGACGGCAAGCAGGTAAAGGACACCCACGTTCAAATCGGTGATGTACACAAATTCACTGAAGGGTATGATTGCAACGGTGATGATGGCCGTGCTTACCGGAATCATGGGTGCCAGGGTATAAAGGAACCGGTTGGCTTTTTCGGGTACAATATCCTCTTTCAGAAAGAGTTTGATCACATCCGAAAATGGCTGGAAGAGCCCCAGCGGCCCCACTCTGTTAGGTCCGTAACGGTTCTGGATGAATGCAGAAACGCGACGCTCGGCGTATACGGCAACGGCAGCCGATGGGAGCAGAAAAAACAGAACCACGGCCAGCATGACCAAAATTGAAAAAAGTAAGGGATCCATTTATGCAGGTTTAACTTCCGTGTCTTGTTCCAGTTTCAGTTGAATGCCGTTTTCTTCATCCATGCGGTCGTAGGACACCTGACGGAATGTGGAGAACAACCCGGCTATCTCTTCCATGATCTGCCGTGATGATTCCCATTTCGGTGCATCACCGTCATGTTCCAGGCGAATGAAGAACTCCCAGGCGGAGATGCAGTCCACCCGGTTTGCATCAGTCACCCAGTTGTCAAACTTTGTTCCGTAATGGTCCAGACGGCCCATGGACATCTCCAGGTTCAGCCGGCGGTTGGTATACAGGGTTTCCTTTGCCGGAACCGTGCGCTGAATGCGGCCGTCCACGTTGACGTAGGAGGCGGCGTGCTCGGCAGCGGTTGTCACAGGTACAACCAGGTTGGCGGTGCGGGTCGTTTCGTCGTGGTTTGTACCAAACACGATGGTCCATGCGCCGGAAAGATGGTCCGGAGTCAGCGAGGTGCGTCCCAGAAGATCATCATCCAGTATGACGATCATTTTCGGTTTTGTGGATTTTATCAGCTTGATGAGCGTCTTTTCATCAGTTTCCTGGAAGCCTAGCGCCCGGACCCCGTTGGTATTCGGCGCCTGGTCGTCGGAAATCAGGTAACCGTCTCCGGACCCCGGAATGATATGTGGCAGAAAACGGAATTCCGAAACACCCTTATTGCTGAAGAAAGTGCGCAGGGCATAATTATCTTCAACGGATGCGTGTGCGCTGCCGATGACCAGGATATCCCCGGCGGAAATTTTTTCCAGTTCCTCCAGGAGAGTGAGTTGGGCATTGTTCCAGGAGGTGCGTACCTGTTCGGCATCATCGAGACGCAGTTGCGGTTTGGATATCCGGTTTTCATTGAATCTCCGGTAAGCGAGTCGCCCGGCATCCGGCATCCAGTGATCGTTGACCGCCTCATTGAAACGCGGGGTGACACGCATTACAAGATTGTCGCGGGTCCACATCCAGGTGCTGCAGCCTTTTCCGTTGGAAATGTCTATGCTCGGGGTCTGGTTCATTTCCCAAACCCGCGCCTTGAAACGGAAGTCGGCAGAAGTCAGCGCTCCGACCGGACATATGTCAACGGTATTCAGGGAATAAGGATCGTCAAATATCTGTCCATGGGCGGTCATCGGGTAATTTTTATCGCCCCGTGAGATGATGGTAAGCTGATGGGTTTTGCTGATCTCATCAGTGAATCGGACGCACCGGGTGCAGTTTATGCAGCGTTCGGCATCCAGAATGACGCGCGGTCCGAGCTGGATGGCTTTGGGCTTGTGTACTTTTTTGTGCTCGAAACGGCTTCCTTCGGGTCCGTATTTGTAGGTCAGTATCTGCAGGGGACATTCACCGGCCTGGTCGCATATGGGACAGTCAAGCGGATGGTTGATGAGAATGAATTCGAGGTTGTCGGCCTGTGCCTGCTTCACCAGTTCATCGGTATGGTGGGTGAGGACGACCATGCCATCGGCAAGATCCAGACTGCAGGCGGTCATGAGCTTCGGGAAAAAGCGGATTACCCGTTCGCCGTTTTCATCAATCTCAAAGGTGCCTTTCTCCCGGTCATATACCGGCATACCGGCCTTGACCATGCACTGACGACAGTTTGCCGGAATGGAAAGAGAGGGATGATAGCAGAAAAAAGGCAGGTCCAGGCCATTGTCGAGCATGAACTGAAGCACTTTCCCCGGCTCTTCAAATTCGTATCGTTTGTTATCTATAAAAATTTCAGGCATGTCTGATCTTATGATGTTACATCAGGCGACGGCATAGACCGTTTTTTTGCATTTCTTTTCAAATTCATCCCGGAACCGATCAATGGAGTAGCGAACAGGCCAGGCGGCTGCATCGGCCAGGGCGCAGATGGTGCGACCCTCCATCCGATAGCAGATTGCAAGAAGCAGATCCAGATCCCGCATTTCACCGTTGCCATCCTTTATCTTTCGCAGTGTTTTTTCCAGCCATCCGGTACCATCACGGCAGGGCGTGCACTGACCGCACGACTCATGATCATAGAAATAGGAAATTCTCCAGATCAGCTCCACCATATCCGTATCCTCATCCAGCACCACCATACCGGCCGTTCCCATCATGGATCCGGCCTGGCGAAGGGAGTCGGAATCCATGGTGACCCCTTCCAGCATGTCGGCCCTCAGGGGTGGGGTGGATGAACCGCCAGGTATCAGCGCCTTGAGTTTTTTTCCTCCGCGCACCCCTCCGGCAACTTCGTTGATCAGGGTCATAATATTCATTCCGGCGGGATATTCGTAAACGCCCGGACGGTTGACATGTCCCGAAATGCCATAAAGCACGGGTCCGGGATGGGTGGATGGTCCGATGGCAAGGTACCAGTCCGCGCCATGGTTCATCACAAGCGGGACGTTGGCCAGAGTTTCAATGTTGTTGATGGTGGTGGGCCGTCCCCAGAGTCCGCGCTGAGCAGGGAAGGGCGGTTTCACTCTAGGATAGCCCCGTTTGCCTTCCAGTGACTCCATCAGGGAGGATTCCTCTCCGCATATATAGGCACCGGCACCCATATGGGTGTACATTTCCACACTGAATTTGGATTTCAGGATGTTTTTTCCCAGATAGCCCTTTTCATACGCCTGGTCAATGGCTCGCTGCAGTTTCTGGACAAACGGCCGGTATTCCCCGCGAATGTAAACGTAGATAACTTCAATTTGCATGGCATAGGCGGCAATGATGGCGCCTTCAATAAACTGATGCGGATTGAATTCGAAGATTTTCCGGTCCTTGAATGTACCCGGCTCAGATTCGTCGCCGTTGCAGGCAAGATAGCGCGGCTTGCCGTCCGGTTCCGGCATGAACGACCATTTAAGTCCGGCATTGAAACCGGCACCGCCGCGTCCACGGATATTGGCCGTCTTCACTTCGTTTATTACATTTGCCGGGTTCCAGGTCTTCGCGTCCGAGAGGATCTTTTTAAGAGCCTGGTAGCCGTTGTTTTTCTCGTAAACTGATATGTCATGCAGGTCCGGGATAGCCGGCACAAGAAGGGGTTGGTATGATTTCCAGTCGTTGTTCATTGCGGATGTCAGGAACCTTTTTCGTGTTGGGGCATGGGGTTTGATTCGAATTCCGGTTGTTTGCCGGCCCGCAAGTCATCAATCAGTTTGTCCACTTTCTCACGGGTCAGGTGGTTGACAAACTTGTCGTTGGTTACCTGGAGCATGGGGGCATAACCGCAGGCTCCCAGGCATTCAACAGATTGAAGCGAGAACTCGCCGTCTGGTGTGGTTTCCCCTGCCTTGATGCCCAGTTTCTCTTCAATATAGTGCAGCATGTCGTATCCGCCGCATACCTGGCAGCTCAGACAGGTGCAGACATCCAGGACGTTCCTGCCCATCGGATTCTCGTAATACTGGGTGTAAAAGGAGACCACACCCCTGATGTGCGCCTCCGGGACTCCCAGCGTTCCGGCTACGAGCTGCTGCACGGAAGAGTCGGTGTGCCCGAACTTGTCCTGGGCATACCACAACACCGGAAGTACAGCCGCCTGCTTCTCAGGGTATTTATCCGTGATTTTTTTGATCTCTGCGAGATCCTTGGCATCAAATGTGTACGTATCAGCCATAATTACTTGTCTGAGTCTCCCATTACCGGATCCATTCCGCCGATTAATACAACCGTATCAGCGACCATTTCTCCGTCCAATATGGTTTCCAGTCCCTGCAGGTTGCTGAAGGACGGGGATTTGATTTTAAGGCGCCAGGGGTGTCCCGTGCCGTCGCTCTGTATGTAAAAACCCAGCTCTCCTTTGGGCGCTTCAATAGCCAGGTAGCTTTCGGCGCCTTCCGGCGGACACACACCGGTGTCGGTCATCATGAAATCATGGATCAGCCCTTCCATTGAGTAGTAGACTTCATCCTTTGAGGGGTAGCTTTTCTTGGCGTCATCAACGCGGATGGGACCCTTTTTAGGCATTCTGTCAAAGCACTGTTCAATAATCCGGATGGACTCGGACATTTCCTCCATCCGGCAGTAGTACCGGGCCAGATTGTCGCCTTCAGTGCGCGTTGGCACCATGAAATCCATTTCATCATAGAGCATGTATGGCTCAAATCTACGGATGTCGTAGGCGATACCTGTTGCTCTCAGGGACGGTCCTGCCAGACCGATCGCTATGGCATCTTCGTGCCCGATTGCCCCAACGCCGTTGTTCCGGTCTACGAATATTCTGTTACGGTCGAGAATCTTGTGCCAGCCCTTGAGTTCATCGGGAAATTCCCGGACAAATTTCCGGATCTTTTCCTCAGCAACGGGAGTGAAGTCATTGTTGACTCCACCGATGCGAGAGTGAGAGACGGTAAACCGGTGACCGGCCACCTCATCAAAGATGTCGTAGATCTTTTCCCTTTCGCGGAAAGTCCACAGGAAGAAAGAGAGTGCGCCGGCGTCCATGATCATGGTACCTAGCCATAAAAGATGTGAGGAGATTCGGGATAACTCACAGCATATCATGCGAATATAACTGGCTCGAACGGGCACTTGGATGTTGGCAATCTTCTCCACTGCCAGGCACAGGGCAACGTTGTTGCTGTACGGGGAGAGGTAGTCCATGCGGTCTGTATAGGGCATGAACTCCTGATACGTTTTGTTCTCCGCCATTTTTTCGATGCCACGGTGCAGATAACCGGTATCAAGGCGGCATTTTGTAATGACTTCCCCGTCAAGTTCCATAAGCACCCGAAGAACACCGTGAGTTGCGGGGTGCTGGGGTCCCATGTTGAGGGTCATTCGGGTGGCAAGCGGGTCGCTGTGGTCTATTTCGACCGTAGCGTGCTTGTCTTCCAGACTCTTGTAGATCGCTTCCTGGTGTTCCTTGAAGTAGGTCGGTTTCTTTCGGGAAATGGTGGGATCGGGTTGCATCATGGCGCGGATCGTCAGTCGTGATCTGGAGTTGAATTTGGCATTTCAAGAGAACCCGGAACTCCGAGCAGCGGAAACTCCTTGCGAAGGGGGTAGTATTTGAAATCTTCGGGGAGGAAAATTCTGCGCAGGTCCGGGTGGCCTTCGAACCGGATTCCGAACATGTCATAGACTTCACGTTCGTTCCAGTTGGCACCTTTCCAGATGTCAGTTACGGTGGGAAGTACAGGAAGCTCCTCATCCACCCGCACTTTTACAAATAGCCGCTGGCGGTCCCTGAGGGAAACCAGGTGGTAAATCACTTCAAACCGATCTTCGGAGGTGAAGCGGTCGGTACCAATGATTTCATTCAGATAAATGAAATGCATGGTGTTTTTCAGGAAACGGCAGGTATCATGCAGGCGATCCCGCTCAATCAGCAGCAGCGGATGTTTGTAATCAAGGTACACCTCAAGGAGGCCGTCGCCAAGGTATTCGCGGATATCCTGCAGCAGATTGTCTCTGATATCGGTATTCATGATTCGTGCCTAACTGTCGAGCTTGAAGGATTGTTGCTCCTTGATCTTGTCCTGTATTTTCAGGACCGCATTGATTATGGATTCGGGCCGTGGCGGACACCCGGATATGTAGTAGTCTACCGGAAGGAAGTTGTCCACGCCCTGAACCACGCCGTAGCAGCGGTGCATTCCGCCGGTGGATGCGCAGGCGCCCATGGCGATACACCACTTGGGATCGGGCATCTGGTCCCAGATACGGCGGATGGCATGGGACATTTTGTAGGTACACCAGCCGGCTACGATCATCACATCGCTCTGCCGGGGGGAGAAACGGAACACTTCTGATCCGAAACGTGCTGCGTCATACTTGGGACCTGCAAAAGCCATCATTTCAATAGCGCAGCAGGCCAGACCCATGGGCATCGGCCAGACGGAATTGGCCCGGCCCCACTTGGTCAGTGCGTCAACAGTTGTGGTGAAATAGCCTTCACCCATTACACGATCAAGACTCATAATTCAAATTCAAGAAATTTCGTAACTCTTTTCCCGGCTATTCCTGTGCTGGATCGGTTCGGAAGCCCAGTCAAAGCTGCCTTTTTTCATGGTATAAACGAGGCCCAGGAATAGTATGAAAATAAATAGCATCATTGCCCAGAACGTTCCCGCGCCGAATTCGTGAAAACGAACCGCCCAGGGAAACAGGAAGATCACTTCCAGGTCGAAGACGATAAACTCCATGGCTATAATGTAGAAACTTACGGAGTATCGGTCCCGGGCCTGGCCAATCGGATCCATCCCGCTTTCATAGGCACCGAGCTTGTTGGAAGCCGGGCGTTGCGGTCCGAGCAGTCGTGATAACACGATGAATGCCACGGCAGTTACAACAGCCAGGGCAATGAGCAGGAGAACAGGGATGTATTGTTCTAGCATTTTCCGTTACAGAGATGGATATGAGGCAGAATTTTGGCCCTAAAATTACTTCCGATATGGGCTAATGTCAATCAAAACAGACAATATGCCGGGGTCTTTTCAAAAAAAGTGCTTTTCTGCACCAATTTGCCTTCACAGGCAACGCTGAGATGGTTTTGACTGTTTAAGAGAGTGTGAAAAATCGTTACCTTGCTTTAATATAAGACCAGTTATGATATAATCGTTATCATTGATGGCAATAAAGAGTAGAAGTCACGTACCAACCAATTTATTAACTTATTAATTCTGAGCGGTTTTGAACAAGATTCAGATGGACATACTGGGGCTTTCCACCAGTCCCAGCAGCGGCGGAGCTTATGCACTCATTTTGAATGAAACCGATGGCAAGCGCAGGCTTCCCATCATAATCGGAACATTTGAGGCCCAGGCCATCGCCCTGGAGCTTGAGAACATCAAGCCCCCAAGGCCCATGACGCATGATCTGATGCGTAACATCATCCAGAGCTTCAATACTTTTGTAAAGGAGATCTACATAAATGATCTCAGGGAAGGCACTTTTTATGCGCAGATCATTTATGAGAATAACGGGGAAACCCTGACCCAGGACTCCCGGCCCAGCGATGCCATTGCCCTGGCTATTCGATTCAATGCACCCATTTTTGTTTCGGACCACATCGTGGAGGAAGCCGGCATTGAGACAGATCCCCAGATGGAGGAGCAGGAGGAGGGACCATCCATGACAGAGCCGCCGGGGGAATCCGAAGTACCAGAGGAACCGTCATCCACAACAAGCAGGGAAAGCCGGATCCGCATGCTGGAAAAAAACCTGACGGCAGCCATTGCCGAAGAGGATTACGAAAAGGCGGCCAAAATACGGGACGAGCTGAACCGCCTGAAGGGATGACATCCACAAAGAAAAAGAAATTGGATATCGAATCGCTGGATTTCCGCAATCTGCCATTATCCAAACTGTTCTGTGATTACATCGGGAACAGCGACACCCTTTCCGGCTTCTATGCCCATCAGCACACATATGATGCCCTGAAACAGGCCGTAGAGTCCTTTAAAGGGCACGGTGACCTCAAAGAAGCGGCGCGGATCGTGGCTGAATTCAACAAACCGTTCCTGCAGGAACAAACCGTTGACGAACTTGCCACGCTTCTCGCCCATGAGGATACGGTAACCATAACCACCGGACAGCAGCTTAGTATTTTCGGTGGCCCTCTGTACACCGTTTTCAAAACGATCTCGGCCATTCACCTGGCCCGCTCGCTGACTCGTGATACCGGAAAGAAGGTGATCCCTGTCTTCTGGCTCGCCGACGAAGACCATGACTTTGATGAGATTGCGGTTGTGTCCGTGCCCGGACGTGATGCCGTAAGGCAGATAACACTGCCCTGTGAAACCTGCGCCCGGCATGCGGCCGGAACCATCCGGGTGGATGATGCTTTCGAAAAATTTCGCTCCGACGTTTACGAGTCGCTGCAACCCACGGATTTCCATTCCCAGGTGACCGCATTGCTGGATGAGGCCTACGCACCCGGCCGCAGTTATCGCGAGGCGTTCGGGGTCCTGCTGTCCCGGCTTTTCTCCCGCCATGGTCTCATATTTGCCGGAAGCAATGAACCCGTTGCAAAAAAACATGTCTCGGGATGTATCCGCAAGGCTGTGGTTAAAGCTGATGAAATAAGGGATGCGCTTGTCAGGCAAAGCGAGCAGCTCGGAGATCGGTACCACCAGCAGGTGCAAATCGCGGACAGTTTGCTGTTCTGGCACGACGACGAGCACGGAAGAGTGAGGCTGAAGCATGAAAACGGGATATGGCAGACGGATTCCGGCCTCTCGCTTTCTACAGACGAGCTTTTGGAACAGCTTGAAAGGCAGCCGGAGAGGTTCTCGCCCAATGTTTTTCTGCGTCCCCTGATACAGGACAGCCTGCTGCCCAATGCCGCCTACATCGGCGGACCCGCAGAGATAGCCTACTATGGCCAGATGAAACCGGTTTATGAACTCTTCGGGATGGAAATGCCCCTGATTTCGGCGCGCCTGTCCGCCACTTTGGCCGAGCCGTCGGTGCAGCGTATCCTGGATGAGCTTCCCTTCGAGTTTGCGGATTACTGCAAGCGGCTCGAGGATCTGGAGCAGCACTATCTTCGCACCCATGGAAATCCCGAACTGGACGGCCATTTTGAAACATGGACAAGCCGGGTGGATGCGCTTACCAGTGAAATGATAGACCAAATCGGAATTGATGAACCAGGCTTGCAGAAACATGCCAGGGCAATTACCAGGGAGTACGCCAAATCCATTGACAAGCTCAGAAAGAAGGTGGTAAATGGCCTCCGTCAGAAAGAGGAGGTGCAGGTCAATCGTCTCCGGAAGGCCAAGCATGCCCTTTTCCCGCATGACAGACTCCAGGAGAGGGAGATCTCCTTCATATATTATATGAACAAATTCGGCATGGATCTGTGGGACCGGCTTCTTGCAGAACTGGAGGAAGAAGAGCCGAAACTGTTCGACAGGCATTTGGTAATCCGTTTCTAACGACCGGGGAGGCGGCAGTCGCAATGAATCGCCAGGATATCAGAAAGCAGGCACTTGCCATTCGAAGCCAAATGGGTTCGGGAGAACTGGAACGGCTAGGCGGGCTTATCGCAGGTCATGTGCTGGGTGCCGGATGGTATCTTGAAGCGCGATGTGTTCACTGCTTTTTCGGCGTCATCGAAAAGGGAGAGATCCCAACCGAAAGAATTCTGAGTGATGCAGTCTCCTCGGGAAAAGTACTTGCGCTGCCAAAGGTGACTGACAGTGAAGGCGGGATGAAGCATGTCAGGGTACACGATCCGGCTCATCTTGTGCCGGGTCCCTGGGGTATACCGGTACCGGCAGGCCGGGAAGAAGTGGCGGTTGCAGATATCGATCTGATCCTGGTCCCCGGTCTTGCCGCTGACCGGGAGGGCAATCGCATTGGATATGGCAAGGGTTATTACGACCGTTTTCTTGTTTCCGCTGCACGGGCTGTTAAAGTCATGCTGGTTCCCGAACGGTTAGTGCATAACCGGCTTCCTGCAGAGGACCATGATGTTCCGGTCGATTTTCTGGCAACCGAGAACGGGATCCTTTCCTGCAAAACCTGACATCTCCTGTACAGAAACGTGCGGGTGCAATGGGCTTTCCCCAAAATGGAAACAAATGTAGTTCCAGATCGTATGCCTGCGTAAGGGATGGGATTACGACAATCCCTGTTTTCCGACACCCGGTTAAAAACCGAAGAAACCACGTATTTCAACAAGGCCACACGATGAAATCAACATACAGCTCAGGGCATTTGCACAACCATCTGGATCCGGCATTCCACATGCCTGACGATGAATTCGAGCAGAAGCGGTTCGATTACGAAAACGAAGTCGGTGATGGAGGCAAACGGGGAAAACTTGCCAGAGGTGCCGGCCTGATTATCCTGCTGCTGGTCATGCTATTTATCCTGCAGCGCTATTTCCTGCCTATTGGTCCGGACCTGACCTCCATATTTCGGGCAATTCCCCTTACGGGGGCTGTACTTGTTCTTGTTATCGGGCTTGGATTGCTCACCCGGGCACGATCTGTACGAAGGAGAGACATGTCAGCCGGATGGAGATTGAAAGAGGAGGAGTCGGCTTTCGCGGATACGGATGCCTACGCGCATGCGGCTTCCGGAGAAGGTGAGGAAACGGACACCTCACAGAAAAAGAGGAGTGCTGAGGAAAAGAAAACCGCTTCCGGAAAAGGAAAAAAGGGGACAAAGTCCGCATCGGCCGGCAAATCCTCGGAAGAATACGCCTCCGGGGACCATCACGATGACCCGTATGGTTACGAGATGCACCGTAAATGGTACCGGTCCCGTGAGGAAAAAATGCTTTTTGGAGTTTGCGGAGGCATTGCCGAGCGGCTTGAAATGGATCCAACCATTGTCCGGGCGCTTTTTGCACTGGCTTTTTTAAGTTATGGATTCAGTTTAGTAATTTACGTGCTGTTGGCTGTGCTCCTGCCGAAAAAACCGCAACACAGCCTGCTGTAGTCCGGCACCAGTCTGCCAATTTCTGCAAACCAGCCGTAAAAGCTTGTGCTAATTTCTTTTGAAGGTATTGATGGATGCGGTAAATCCACGCATATTGAAAAGGTCAAATCCTATTTGACAGAAAAGGGATACGATGTGCATGTATTTCGCGAACCGGGAGGTACTCCGGTTTCCGAGAAGATTCGCGACATCCTGCTGAACAGCAAAGATGACATCCATCCGCTGGCCGAGTCGCTGCTGTTTTCTGCTGCCCGCGCACAGCTTGTTGCAACCAGTATACGGCCGCTTCTGGAGAAAGGAGCTATCGTTATCCTTGACCGCTTCTATGACTCAACCACGGCATATCAGGGATATGGCCGGCAGGTCATACCCGTTCCCGACATTGAGCGTCTGAATGCACTGGCTACACAAAATCTGGAACCAGATCTTACAATTTACCTGAAAATAGATCCTGAAATGGCTTACAGGCGCCGACTTGAAGTCCGCGAGGAAGACCGCATGGAACGCGCAGGACCTGCTTTTTTCCAGCGTGTCAGTGCAGGTTTTGATGCCCTGGCCGCTCGCGAGCAAAGGATTGTTGCACTTGATTCGTCGCGTTCTCCCGAAGAGACGTTTCAGGCGATAATTGATCATCTTGAGAAGAAGCTGCCCCGATAGTGATTTTCGGGTTCGTCCAGTAAATGAGAGCGGGGAGGAAGATCAGATCAGCAACCAGTGCTGTTATTATGGTCAGGCAGGTCAGAAGGCCCATAAGCATGTTGGATTCGAACGAGCTTGTCCCCAGGACGCCAAAACCAACAAGCAGGATCAAACTTGTCAGAACTATGGCCCTTCCCGTGTGTATGGTGGTGTTTTTGACAGCAGTGTCGAGAGGCAAACCGCGCAATGTTTCCATACGGAACCGGGCCAGGAAGTGAATGCTGTCATCCACGGCAATGCCAAAGGCAATGGTAAAGATGACTGCGGTAGATGGACGGATGTCGATTCCGGCAAAACCCATGAAACCGGCGGTAACCAGCAGCGGAATAAGGTTGGGCAGCAACGAGATGAGCACTAGCTTCGCATTCCGGAATAGAAGAGCCATGACAAGCGATATGAAAAGAAATGCCAGTCCAATGCTCCAGGTCAGCGCTTTGACGATATTGCCGGTCAGATCAGCGGAAAGAATGGTTGAACCAGTCAACAGTACGGTTTCTACGGGGAACAGATCATCGAGAAACGACTCAAGATCGTTGCGCATCCGGTTTATCCTGTACGAGCCGGCATCGTAGGCTCTGGCTATGATGCGTGTCTGGCGGTTGTCGAAATCGTTGAAGCCGTCAGCGGTGGTTCCTCCTGTCATTTCCAGCAGCAGGTCGTACTGCGCAATGAGTGGCCGGGAATCAGGAAGCGTACCGGCAGAACTGCCCCGCATGATATGGTCGATGCGGGACATGAGGGTTGCGAAGGATATGCTCTGCTCCACCTCATCATAGGTCATCAGATGGTCTTGCAGCTGCTGTATGCGTTGCAGCAGATCCGGATCGTACACCCCGTCCTCACGACCGGTGTCCACGATGATCTCAAGTGGAAACTGCGGAGCGAGGTGTTTATCCATGAATCGGCTTTGGCGAATCAGCTCGGAGTTCTCCCCAATGTCATCAAATACCCGGCTGTTGATCCGGAGCTGCGAAATTCCAAGAGAGAATACCACGGTGATCAGCAGTGTTATCATTACGACCTTGCGGTGATGCAGGCGCGCCATGCGATGAGTGGAGGAGAGGATGGAGCCGATCTTCCTGAAGAAATAGCGGCTTTTGTCCTCCACCGGTGTCGCGTTTCGCAGAAGTTTCAGTACGGATGGCAGGACAAATATGGTTATCAAAAACGCGATCAGCACCCCGGCGGCAGTGTAAACACCGAATCGACGCATCGGCATGACATTGCTGGTCATCAGCGTAAGGAATCCAATGGCCGTCGTGACACTGGTAAGAAGTGTGGCTGTGCCAAGAATCAGGATCATCTGTCGCAAAGATTGCTCCCTGGTTCTGTTATCCAGCCGCAGGTCCTGATATTTTGAGAGCATGTGCACGGAGTCGGCCACACCCACGCAAAGCAGAATGGGGGCTATGGTGCTGCTCAGAATCTCGAAAAAGCCGCCGGTAAGCACAAGGATTGCCGTTACAAACAGTATGGTCAACCAGACGATACTGATCGGAAGAATTACGCCTAGCAGGGTGCGGAAAAGCAGCCAGAGAATAATTATGATAAGAAGGGAGGCCAGGGAGACATAATGTAAAATCTCCCTGTTGAGGGTTTCGACGTAGCGGGTCCGGAAGTAGGGCAACCCCGAAATGTTCAGCTGGTAATCCGCTCGGTAGGACTCCAGAATTTCATCCATTCGCGAAAGCAGGTCGCGGCGATTTGGGAAGGTGTTCTTATCATCGCTGATGCGCAGATAGAGCGCCGTAGCCGTACCTCCGGATCCAAGATAAGTGCCTTGCACAAACGGATCGTCCAGCATCCTGTCGCGGATGCGGTCAAGTCCGCCCTCCCGTGCACTTCCCGGGGGCAGCATATTCCCGGACAGCCTGGAAGTGACATATTCCTCGTTCAGGTACCGGCGTGCTTTCAGGGCACCGTCTTCAGTAACAAATTCGTTTATGGACCAGATGCTGCGAACCTCCTCAAGGTAGGGCAGTGCCTGAAGATCTTCGGCCATTTTCCGGATTCGCAGCAGATGTTGGACAGTGAACAGAGAGTCGTGCCGGAACGCAATGATCACCAGGTTGTCATCCCTGCCGAATTCCCTTGCGACTCGTTGATATGCCACAATGGTTTCTGCATCATCCGGATAGAAGCCCTCCAGGTTAAAATCCGCCTGGATGTGCCAGGCCGGGATCAGGGCAAAAAGTGCAAGAGCCGCCACCACTGCCAGCCATGTCCGGGGACGGGACAGAATAAACCGGATGACCGGTGAAATATATTTTTTTTCCAGCTGTTTCAATGACGGTTATACGGCTTGTGGTTCGGTTTGAAGATTCGGGATACGGCACGGGCTCCAGATCCGGCCGGCACGGATCAGAAAAAGTAGCGGATGCCGGCATGCACCAGACTGTTGCTGCGATAGGAACCGAAACTTGCATGTCCATAGTTCGGTTCGGGAACCGGTCCGCCAAAAAAATGTGCCCCTGCTGAAAGAGAAACATTGTCCATCAGGTCATAAGTATGTTCGGTTCGAATCCAGTAATCGTTCCCGTTCGGCTGGAAGGCGACGGTGAGGCCACTGGCGAGCCTCTGGCGGAAAAAATCCCGCCGCGCCGTAGCGGCAAGAAGGTGGAAAATATCATCCTGAATCACATCGGGATGCGGATTCTGGATGATCTGCGTGCTCCAATGTGCGCCCAGGGTAAGCAGCGAGCCGGAGTAACGCAGCTCGAGCAACGTTTCGAAGACGCTGTGCCGTGAGATGAAATCATCCTCTTCATCTGCAAGTATCTGGATGATGCCGGGAATCCGGGTCAGGTCAGGATTGTCCCAGTCAAACAGAAGCAGCGCTTCGGGGATCCGGTCAAAAGCCCTGTCATGAAACCATGCGGCTTCGGCAGTGGCAGTGACTGCATCCGAAAACTCCCATGAGATGGCGCCGGTGAGTATCCAGCTTGAAAAGTAAGATTCGGTGAACAGGAGCTCGGGTGTTTGCAGCGGGTTCTCCAGATCCGGAAACAGTACCTGTTTGCGGTACGCCGGCCGGGACGGGGTCCAGTAGAGCAGGCCTGCCTGAAGTTCATACCGGCCCGGGTTTGTGGTGTTCCAGAGCAGTGCTGCCTGCGGTTTATGAGTGGCCCGCCGGCGGTTGTCCGGTTTTTCAATGCGAAACGGAATCCCGGCAGGGACGGGCAGATGGAAAAACCAGCGGCTGCCGGGGTCGGGCATCAGCGTTCTTGTGGAAACGGGAGTAAGGATTATTCGGATGCGGCTGTCTCCGGAATACCAGGAGTATTCCAGGGCCACGGTGCCGCGCCTCAGGACGTCTTCCGGTTCCAGAAGGAAACTTCTCAGATCCATGGGTTGCATCCGGTCCAGCGGCGACTGAATCAGGGATAAACCGGGTTTCAGGATCTGTCGGCCGATGCGGAGGTCGCCCGATTCAAAGTAAAACTCCAGCCAAGCTTCCGGCAGCGTCCATTCCAGGGAATCGGAGGATGCTTCAAAGCGGTTGCGGATATCGCTGCGCACGAAAAAACGTCCAGCGTCAAATCTATGATCCAGGTTTACCGTGAGGCGCTGCACACCGGGTGTGAGGTGGTGGGGAGATGTGAGCGTGATGCCGGAAAGGAGGTGGAAATCTCCTGTGAGGGCAGGCCGTGAAGTCGCGTGAGCAGGGTGCAGCAACAGGGCCGCTGTCGTCATCAGAAGAAGCAGAAAAGGAAAAAACTGTTTCGGTTTTTGGGTTTGCACAGCGACTAAACTGTAAATTTTCAATTGCTGATGTTACGAAAAATGCTTATTTTTAGTTTATTGTGCGACAACTGGAAAGTCCTGCGTGCAATCCTACGGTGATACCAGCCACAAATCACACGAACCATTCAACTTTACCGAAGTATACAAGTACATTATGGCGCATCAAAGAATCGAAGTTGACCTGCCTCTAGCCAAAGTTTACGAGTTGATGAGCTCTCCCACGGATTTCCCGAAATTCCTGTCCTCGCTCAGGGAGGTGAACAAAGTGAACTCACAAACTTTTGAATACGTAACTGAAATTGGTGGAGAAGAATTCCGGTGGACCACCAACATCATTGATGATCTGCGTAATACCCGTTTTGCCTGGATCACTATTAATG
>SKNT01000033.1 GCA_007120385.1 Balneolales bacterium | reverse complement strand
GTAACCTTCAAAATGCTGCCGGACGTACAAATCCGCTGGACGGATGTGCTGGTGGGTGCGGTGGTCACTGCCCTGCTGTTCCTTCTCGGGGTCAGGCTGATCAGTATCTACATGGGCATGGCAACGACGTCCACCTACGGTGCCGCCGGATCGTTTGTCGTTTTCCTGATCTGGGTATACTACAATGCCATGGTTTTCTTTCTGGGAGCGGAATTCACTTACATTTACACCATGCGATACGGCTCGCGTGTCAAGCCGTCAAAACACGCCCATTTCACCAAATACTATCCTGATGCACCGGATGAAGACGCCTACGGTGGGAATTGAGGCAGAAACTTGAACAGTATGACCGCTTTCATTGTTATATTGTCATGATAAATATATTACGTTCCCGGGGTAATGACAACCACCGGGCAATCCCCAAATCATTCTTATTTGGGAGGATCGCTGCTACAAACATTAATCAAATCCAACCGTTTTGAAGAATTCATCCAAGTCCAAAAAAACCGGAAAGAGCAGCAAGAAAAAAAGCAAAAAGAAGGAACAGCTTCACCTGCAGCTGTTCAGTGTCCATGGGCTCATACGCGGTGACAATCTGGAGCTGGGCCGCGATGCTGACACCGGTGGACAGACCAAATACGTCGTGGAACTGACCCGCGCCCTGGGCGAACTGCCACGGGTTAAGCAGGTGGACCTGTTCACCCGGCTCATAGACGACAAACGCGTGAGCTCCGATTACAATCAGGTCATTGAACCGCTCGGGGAAAAATCGCGTATTGTGCGCATCCGATGCGGCGGGAAGCGTTACATGCGCAAGGAGCTTCTCTGGGCCCACCTGCCGGAGTATGTGGATAACGTTTTGCGTTTCAACAAGAAGGAGGGCATCAAGCCCGACCTGCTCCACGGCCACTACGCCGATGCCGGATTCGTTGCCCGCAACCTGTCCAAACTGCTCGGCATTCCTTTCGTTTTCACAGGACATTCGCTGGGCCGCTCCAAGAAACAATCTCTGGCCGGCAAGGGAATGACCGAAAAGCAGATGGTTGAAAAGTTCAACATAAACGAACGGATCCAGGCTGAAGAGGACGTTCTCAAGACTGCAGCCCACGTCATTGTCAGCACCCGGCACGAAATCGAAAAACAGTACAGTCTTTACGATAACGGAGACAAGGCCCGGTTTACCGTCATTCCCCCGGGTATCGATATCGAGAAGTTCTACCCCTTCTACTACGACCATGACGAGAACTGGCAGAAGCCGGAACCTTATATCCAGGCCCGGGAGAAAATGAGCGGCGAGTTCGCTCGGTTCTTCTACAACAAGGACAGGCCGCTCATCCTGACCATCTGCCGTCCCGACCGCCGCAAGAACATACAGGGGCTCATCACTGCCTTTGGCGAGCACAAGGAGCTGCAGGCCATTGCCAATCTGGCCGTTTTCGCCGGCATCCGCAAGGATATCGACAACCTCGACGAGAACGAGAAGGAAGTGCTTACCGAGATGCTTATGCTCATGGACAAGTACGACCTCTACGGCAAATTGGCCTTGCCCAAAAAGCACAATCCGACTACCGAGGTGCCCGAACTGTTCCGCATGGCCGCCGACAGCATGGGCGTTTTCGTCAACTCCGCTTTTAACGAACCGTTCGGCATCACACTGATCGAGGCCGCTTCGGCCGGGGTGCCCATTGTCGGGCCTGACGACGGCGGACCCAACGACATCGTCAAGAACTGCAAAAACGGTATTCTGGTGGATACGACCGACACCAACGCACTGGCCAATGCCATCAAGTCGATCCTCATCGACCAGGAAAAATGGCGCGAGTTTTCCAACAATGGCGTCAACGGAGTCCGCAAGCACTACGCCTGGACCGCGCACGCGGAATCCTTCCTGGACGAGGTGGACAACGTTATCGGAGATTACGCCAAATCGACGGCCGCGCACGGGGTTACCGAGGCACCCGGATCGCGTTTCGCTGAACTGGAGAAAATGCTGATCACCGACATCGACGATACGCTGGTGGGTGACGACAAGGCGCTCAAGGAATTCATTACGATCATGGAAAAGCACCGCGACAAGATCGGTTTCGGGGTGGCCACGGGACGCAGCCTGGAACTCGTGGAAGAGATTCTCAAGGAGAAGAACATCCCCACACCGGATGTGATCATTTCTTCGGTCGGGACCGAGATCTATTACGGACCGGACAGGAAAAACCTGAGCCGTGATTCGGGCTGGGAGTCGCATATCTCCTACCGCTGGAAGCCCGACCGGATCAAGGAGGTGCTGTCGGAGTTCGACTTTGTGCGACCGCAGGAACGGGACGGGGAGCGGGATTTCAAGCTCAGTTACAACATGGAGCCGAATGACGACAATCTGGCGCTCATCCACCAGCGGCTCACCGAGAACAAACTGCGCTACCAGCTGATTTACTCGCACGGGGCGTTCCTGGACATCCTGCCCCAGCGGGCTTCCAAAGGTCGTGCCATCACCTATTTGGGCAACAAATGGGACATCACTCCTGAAAACATTCTTGTTTCGGGCGATTCAGGCAACGACTATGAGATGCTCTACGGAAAGCGGATGGCCGTGGTGGTGGGCAATCACAGCCCGGAAATCGAGAGCCTGCGCGGCAACAAACGCGTATATTTCGCCGACAGCAACTACGCCGCCGGCATTATCGAAGGCATCCGGTTCTATCGCTTCATGGATATCTGACAGGCCCGCCTTGGTGCTTTACTTGACCAGCATCATGCGCCGGGTGAAGCTCTGGTCGCCGGCCTGCATGCGGTACATGTAGATGCCGCTGGAGAGCCGGGTTCCGTCGAAGGTCACCGTGTGGCTGCCGGCCGGCACAGACTGGTTCACAAGGGTCTCGATGTGACGCCCCGTGATGTCGTAGACATCGATGCTCACATGCATCTGCTCCGGAACGGTGTAGTTAATCCTGGTAGCCGGGTTGAACGGATTCGGGTAGTTCTGCTCCAATTCGACGCGCTGCGGGATATCCCCGAATTCGTCACCGGCCGAGGTTTCGGTGGATGTGGCATCCACGGTAAGATGGTTGAATCTCTGGTTGCCGCTGTCATTGTCCGGTTCGGAGCCCGGGCCGGAGGGACGGATCCTGAGAGTGAAATCGGGGTTGTCGTCCACATCCTCCCATCCGGTGAAGTCAAACTCGTAAAGGACGTAATTCAGGCCGACCTGTACGGAATCGAAAACAAGTCCGTCAGATTGGAATGTGGTTCCGTTGGTAGACCAGGCGATGCGCTGCCCCTGCGAGCCGCTGTCGGTACGCTTGGCCGCATAGCGGACTACCACGTTCTTGTGGCCGGTGGTCGGGATGCGCACCAGGAAGTCGCCGCTCGGGTTTCGCATGCGAAGGGCACGGTCATCCTCCATGTCATAGGCCTCCGCGCGGGCGTTAAACGGGGTCGGATCATTGACACGGTCCCACCGGTCGCCGTCGTACCGCAGCCAGGCACCGCCCACGGTACTTGTTCCACCCAGAATGCCGCCGGCGCTGATCTCCAGACTGGTCGGGAAATTCACATCGTTGGGAATGTTGTCAAAATTCCAGTGGTGGATCAGATTCCGGCGGATATCCGGCTCAGAAACATATCCTTCCAGGGTCACATGGTTGATACGCTGGTTGCCGCTGTCATTGTCCGGACCGGAATTCTCGCCGGCAAGCGTCAGGCGCACCTTGAAATCAGGATTGTCTTCCACTCCCTCGATACCGGTAAAATCCAGCTCGACCATATTGTAATACAGGCTGACATAGGTCTCGGTGGTATCAAGGCCATCGGTGATGAAGTTCTCGCCGTCGATGGAGTAGGAGAACTGCTGATTGTGCGCCCCGCTGGAAGTGCGGGTGATAGCATAGCGCAGGACCACGTCCCGGTACCCCGTGGTGGGCAGGTGCAGGGTCAACGCGCCGGCCGGGTTGCGCAGGCGCAGCGCACGGTCATCCTCTTCCACGTAAGGTGTTTCACGCGCGTTGATGGGCGTAGGGTCGTTGACACGGTCCCAGCGCGCCCCGTCGTAGGAAAAGAAAGCTCCGTACTGGCGGCTGGATGCGTTCAGCAGTTCCGGCTCAGTGGTGGAGAAGTCGAAGTCGTTCAGGATCTCGTTGAAGTTCCAATGGTGGATGAGGACCGGTTCGGCAGGATCGGCTCCCTGCGCGCGAACGACCTGGCTGCTGAAAACACCGGAAACGACCATAACCCCGGTGAGGATCATCAGCGCCAAAGTGTGGAAAATAGATTTTCTGTTGGATGCGGTAGCAGTCTGTGGCATGGTTGTCAGTAAATGATTTGCTATCGGTAACTGGCTGTTGGCAATAAGCTGTCGTAAATGGATCAGGGGAATATAGGGATTACATATAAACTCTTCACGGAATCACAAACGATGTCGCTTTGCGGATTTATGCTGCAATTTCTCCCGCATGAAACCCGATACCGCCTGATTTTATGCTGCCGTTTGCCGATCTCCGGGAATCGCTTTATTCCCTGCTTTCCCTTTAACCAAAATGCCCGCCTGTATATTGCATGCCGGCATTATGCGTATCAGCTTTTTTTCTTTCGCTCATGCGGATTCAGGAATTTCTTGCGGACCCGGAAGTTTTTCGGGGTCACTTCCAGCAGCTCGTCGTCTTCTATGACTTCCAGGAACTGCTCGAGACTCAGCTTTTTGGCGGTCGAGATCTTTACGGCGTCGGCGCTCTGGGAGGCGCGGTGATTGGTCAGGTTTTTCTTCTTGACCACGTTGACGATCATGTCGTCGTTGCGGTTGTTGAAGCCGATAACCTGTCCCATGTAAACCGGATCACCCGGCTCTATGATAAACTGGCCGCGGTCCTGCAGCCCTTCCAAAGAATAATGAGTGACATTTCCGTTTTCGAGGGCCACCAGCACGCCGTTGGTGCGGCCGGGTATCTCGCCCTTGTAGGGTTCGTAGCTGTCGAATTGCTGGTGTATCATGGCGGTGCCGCGGGTTTCGGTAAGCACGTCGCTGCGGAAGCCGATGAGCCCGCGCGAAGGCACCCGGAAATCCAGCCGGATCATATCCATCTCGGTGGTCATGCCGGTCATGGTCCCTTTGCGGCCCATCAGTATCTCGATGACGCGGCTGCTGTACTGCTCGTCGACCGTGATCACCACCTCCTCGACCGGCTCGTGCAGCACACCTTCGACTTCCTGCATGAGCACTTCCGGACGCGAAACCGAAAATTCGTAGCCTTCACGGCGCATGGTTTCGATCAGAATGGCCAGCTGCAGTTCGCCGCGGCCCGACACCTTGAACACGTCCGGGTTATCGGTCATATCCACCCGAAGCGAAACATTGGTACGCAGTTCCTTGAGCAGACGGTCCTTGATCATGTTGGATGTCACGTACTTGCCTTCCAGCCCGGCAAACGGCGAGTCGTTGACGCGGAAGTACATGGCGATGGTCGGTTTGTCGATGTCGTAATACGGCACCGGGGTCGGATCGCTTTCGGAGGTCAGTGAATCGCCGATGTCGGTCTTCTCGTATCCGGCCAGTGCGATGATGTCGCCGGCCTCGCCGCTTTCCACAGGGATCTTCCCCAGCCCGGCATAGGTGAACAGCTTGGTGATGCGCGATTTTTCCTTGACTTTCCCGTTCCGGTCGACAAGCAGGATGGGCTGATTGCGTTCGATGGTGCCCTGTTCCACCCGTCCGATGGCGATCCGTCCGACATAGTCGTTCCATTCGACGTTGGAAACCAGCATCTTGAAGGGTTTGTCGATCGGACGCTCCGGTTCGGGGACGTGGTCGGTGATCAGATCAAAGAGCGGACCGAGATCTTCGTTGGTGTCATCGGGGTTACGGCGCGCCCAGCCCTTGATACCCACGGCATAGAGCAGCGGGAAATCGAGCTGTTCGTCGGAAGCGTCGAGGCTCACGAACAGGTCGAACACCTCGTTGATGACGTCGTCGGGACGAGCATCCTTGCGGTCCATCTTGTTGATGAGCACGATGGGACGATAACCGAGGGCCAGCGACTTTCGCAGCACAAAACGGGTCTGCGGAAGCGGGCCTTCGGCCGCATCCACAAGTAGGATTACACCGTTGACCATCTTGAGGATACGCTCGACCTCTCCGCCGAAGTCGGCGTGACCGGGCGTATCCACGATGTTGATTTTAGTGCCGTTCCAGATGACGGCGGTGTTTTTGGCCATGATGGTGATGCCGCGCTCGCGTTCCAGAACGTTGGAGTCCATGACGCGCTCGGCCACCTCCTGGTTTTCGCGGAAGGTGCCGCTCTGGCGCAGCATTTCATCGACCAGGGTGGTTTTGCCGTGGTCAACGTGGGCAATGATGGCGATATTTCGAATGGGTTGGTGCATTGGACGTAGTGGGTCCGGTCGCGACCGGAGGTGTTGGTTTTGTGAGATGTTGCGTGCTGGCGGGACCGCGTGCGCTGGATACGGGTCCGGGCTGCAGGAACGGGATAAACGGATGATAAATCCAGAATCTTGACAGCTTGGTAAGATACGGATTTTCCCTGCAAATTGCTTTGTGCAATTTGCAGGGTTCGCACCCGAGCGGCATGCGGCGGGTGGTCCGGATGGGGGGCGGAGGTATGCCTGGAGTGATCCGGGGGGTGTAATGCCGCCAAGTTGTAAGGAGTGATGCCGTCTATCGCATCAGCATCATCTTGCGGGTGATCTGGCGGTCGCCGGCCTGCAGGCGGTAGATGTAGACGCCGGAGGCGAGTCCGGCGGCATCGAAGGTGACGTCGTGCCTTCCGGAGCCGTAGACATCCTTGGCCAGTTCACTGATGCGGCGGCCCTGGATGTCGTAGACGGTGAGCCGGACCTGCGCCTGCCGGGGCAGCTCGAACGTGATGCGCGTTGCGGGGTTGAAGGGGTTGGGATAGTTTTGCGCCAGGTCCAGTACGTAAGGCACGGAGCCGTCATCCTCCCCTGCTCCGGTATCGGTGAGGGGGGATACGGGATCCCAGGTCTGCGTGTAGTACCTGCTGCTCAGGAGGATCCCGTCCGGTGTCCGGCCGACATCCTTGATCCGGTCTTCCAGTCCCACCGAAGTGATGTAATAGAAGTAGCTTTCCCCCTGTCCGATCTGGTGATCGATGTATGTGCGCTCGGACGGATCCACAAGAGCGATGCGCTCATGATGCGCTTCGAAACTGTCTGATCCGCGGTAGATCGCGAAGCCGCTCATCTGGTTTTCATCGCCGGAGAACTCCCAGTTCAGTTCAATGGCACCGGGCAGGGAAGCGAGTTCAAAACGGGAAGGCGGCGGGGGCGGATGCGGGATGTTGTAGCCGATCCGGTAATTGGCCATGGCACGCTCCAGGGTCTGCAGCAGCGAGTCACGCCCGGTCATCACCCATTCGTTCTTGGCGCGGGTCGTCATTTCACCGGTCGAACCGTTGACGAGCGGGCCCTGGGCCTTATCCGTGCGGTCGTCGTAATATGCCTTGAACCGTTCGCCCACTATTTCGGCCATTTCGCGGCTCAGTCCGGCCACGCCTTCCGCCCAGACTATGCGGATCGTATCGCCAGGTTCCAGGGTGTAGGGGCCGTACGCCTTCATGGCGGACATCCCGCCGGAAGTTCCCAGCCGCGGATCGCGAACCTGATCGGCAAAATCCATGAACTCGGTTGCTTGGTGTACCTGGTAGGCATGGCGGGGCATGATGCCACGGGCCATCAGACTGTACTCGCGCTGCATTCTCACGCGGTTGAACGGATCATTTCCGGCTTTCAGGTCGTCATCGGAGTTGACATGCCCCCTGGTGCGCGGCTGCTGCAGGTCGTCGGACGGATCGTCCGGCGAGGTATCCGCATGCAGCGTGGCATGGCCGACGAAGTGATGGGCCAACAGATGTCCAAGGGTATCGGCCGGGGTCATGAGTCCCCGCGAGGTATTCGGCTGGATCTGCGGGGCGCCAATGTTGTTGTAGTCAATTTCCCGGCTTGGCTCATGTCCGTGCCAGGCGTATGCGGCTCGCATGGGCGGACCGTCATCAGAAAAAGGCTTCCCGAGGGATTGCCCCTGCAGGCCGTCACCCCACCGGTCGTTCATGGTGTTGCGGCCCCATCCGGTGTGGTTGGCCACCATGTAGCGCGACTTGTTAACCGGGGCATAGCGGAACTGGAAATAGAAATAGACGCTGTCGAGCGTCTGTTCCGGAATGTCGCGGTAGTTCCCTGTTTCGTTGACAAAAGTGTACTCGAGGATGTGGTAGT
>SKNT01000197.1 GCA_007120385.1 Balneolales bacterium | reverse complement strand
TCCCTGTATGGCCGCCGGCTGTACGAAATCATGGCCTCCTACTGGCCCACAGTGAAAGAGGACTCCGACGTGCCGGATGTTGAAAAGGAGTTCGCACGGCTCTGGAAGAACATTCCAAAAACGGTGTACTCCAGATCGCTTGAAGAAGTGAACTGGAATGCCCGACTGGCCAGGGAAGTAGACCCCGATGAGATCCGGCAGTTAAAGCAACAGCCCGGAAACCATATCGAGGTAGGCGGCGCTGAACTTGCAGGTGTGTTCATGAAGCACGGACTGGTGGACGAGTTCTGGCTGTACATCCACCCGGTCATACTGGGAGCCGGCAAACCGTTTTTTCCTGGCAATCTGGAGTTGAAACTGAAACTGGTGGACACCCTCACCTTCCCCTGCAAGGTGGTGCGCCTGAGGTATGAACACGTCCATTGATTGATTCTGCGACTTGAACCGAAAACGGCATGGGGGGATTACGTCAAAGCCATGATAATAATGCGTCGACCCTGCGCCCTGCAATTGAACAAGAATTAGACCGGAGAAGTTTGCAATGGCGAGCGATGATCACATCCGGCAGCATGTGGATAAAATTTACCGCGAGGAGTCGCGCCGGGTGCTCGCTACGCTGATCCGGCTTCTGGGGGACTTCGATCTTGCCGAAGACGCGCTGCACGATGCTTTCAAGGCGGCACTGGAGCAGTGGAAAGAAAACGGTGTGCCCTCAAATCCGCGGGCCTGGCTGATTTCCACGGGTCGGTTCAAAATGATCGACCGGATGCGACGGCAATCTAAATTCGGCCCCATGCAGGCCAAACATACAGAGCGTCTCACATCAGACGCCGCCGATTCGCCGGAGAATATCGACCCCGGGATCGGGGACGACCGGCTCCGCCTGATCTTCACCTGCTGCCACCCGGCTCTTTCGCAGGAGGCCCGGCCCGCACTGACACTGCGGGAAGTCTGTGGTCTTACAACCGAGGAGATCGCACGCGCTTTTCTTGTGACCCCATCCACCCTGGCGCAGCGTATTGTACGCGCCAAATCGAAGATACGGGAGGCCCGAATCCCATACCTGGTCCCGCCGCCGGAGGAGCTTCCCGGACGGCTTGATGCCGTACTGCAGGTAGTCTACCTGGTTTTCAACGAAGGGTATTATGCCTCCTCGGGCAACTCCCTGACTCGGGTGGATCTGTCCGCCGAAGCGATCCGCCTGGGACACCTCCTTGCAGAGCTGCTGCCGGATCCGGAAGTCGACGGAATCCTGTCACTCATGCTGCTGAACGAATCGCGCCGGGCCGCGCGCACTACGCCGACAGGGGATATTATCCTGCTGGAAGATCAGGACCGTTCCCTGTGGGACCGTGCGCTGATCTCGGAGGGACTGATACTCCTGAAACGGGCGCTGGCCTCCAACCGGTTCGGTCCCTACACCCTCCAGGCTGCGATTGCGGCCGCACACGCAGAGGCGCCGGCAGCGGACCAGACAGACTGGACCCAGATTGCCGGGCTCTACAGCCTGCTCATGCGGGTGAACCCCTCGCCTGTCGTCGAGCTGAACCTCGCAGTGGCCATTGCGATGCGCGACGGGCCTCTTGCCGGTTTGACATTGATCGACAGAATCCTGGACCGCGGAGACCTGTCCGCATACCATCTGGCCCATTCGGCACGCGCGGAATTGTGCTTCAGACTGGGGCGAACAGAAGAAGCGCGGGCAGGATGGGAACGTGCCCTGTCCCTTGCACAGCAGAAACCGGAGCGCCGATTCCTGGAGCGCCGACTGGCCCAACTGAAAACCGATGAAAAAAAAATTCCCGTTGATGTCGAATTCGTCCGCCGTCAAACGACTAAAGGGTAAATGTCAGCTGAAAAGACTTCCGCCATCACCTGCAGAATTCCAGAAGCTGCCAAACATCAAACACTCATAAATAAGGAGATCGAAAATGAAATTCATGATCCTTGTCAAAGCCACTCATGAATCCGAAGCCGGCGTGATGCCGAGTGAACAGGAACTGACCGAAATGATGAAATTCAACGAAGAGCTCTCGAAGGCCGGCATCCTGCTGGCCGGAGAGGGGCTGCAGCCAAGCTCCAAAGGAGCGCGCGTCACGTTTTCGGGCGATAATCGCTCCGTGACAGACGGCCCGTTTGCAGAAACAAAAGAGCTGGTTGCCGGATACTGGATATGGGAGTGCAAATCGAAAGAAGAAGCGATCGAATGGGTGAAACGCTGCCCTAACCCGATGCGCTCGGATTCCGAAATTGAAATCCGGCAAATTTTCGAAGCGGATGATTTCGGCGAGGCATTTACGCCCGAATTGAGAGAGAAGGTGACGCAAATCGGGATGAAACCGAATCCAGACAAATAAAACAGGGCGATAATCTAAATTGATCTAAACACATGAAATGAACATGACAGCCTTCGGCTACCACACAGGAGCATGATCAAATTCTGTCATGTGAATTCATTCTGACCTTATAAATCCATAATTGATTTGAACAGATGAAATGTCCATGACCGGGCATAGCCCCGGACACACAGAAACATGATTATAATCTGTAACCTGTGACAAACGATGGTACTTTCAACTTTTAAACTTTCAACTTTCTACCCAATTTATAAACAGATGAAATACATTTGCCTCGGATATATAGATGAGAAAGCCTGGGGGAAAATGTCCCGGGACGGGCAGAACACTTTTGTGGATGAGTGTTTTGCCTACGACGAAGAGCTCCGGAAGAACGGTCATTTTATCGGTGGAGAAGGGCTCCAGGAGTCCGGGAACGCCACCACCCTGCGGTGGCGCGGCGATAAAGTGACCGTCACCGACGGCCCCTTCGCCGAGACGAAGGAGCAGCTCGGCGGCATCATGATTCTCGAAGCCACCGACCTGAACCACGCCATCCGGCTCATGTCGAACCATCCTTCGCTGCGCCTTGGCGGCGGAAGCTGGGAGATCCGGCCCGCCGCCGACATGTCTGCCATATTGGAGGAAAGCGAACAGCGACGCTCGCCCAGAAAAGAAACATCATAAACCCGGCAAAGAAACACCAACAGGTAACTGTATTCTATTGAGGTTCAACCGGAAAAACCAGGTACAAGTCACTAATAATTAGCTTTTTACAATGACATCTGGTAGATTCCGGAGAACACTCGTAACTTCTCAGACATACAGCCAGGAACCATATGAAACCCGTCGTACATTTCGAAATTCCAGTCGATAAACATGAAAGGGCAAATAAATTCTATACTACGGTCTTCGACTGGCAATTGCAGGACATGCCTGTCGAGGATGATGTGTACACATTTGCCATCACTACTCCCGTAGATGAAAACTACCAGCACACGGAAAAGGGCGCAATCAATGGCGGTTTTTTCCGGCGAAATCCGGATCTCAAAACCCCGGTCATCACCATCGGTGTTTCATCGATTGATACCTTCGCTGAAAAAATAGAAGCGGCCGGCGGACTTATGGTCGTACCGAAAGGTGAAGTACCTGATATGGGGTATTACGCCTATTTCAAGGACACCGAAGGTAATATTATGGGACTCTGGGAGGAAATGAAATAAAATGTCTGCGAAACCTGTCAAAATCCTGAAGATTGCCGGTATCATCATCGGCGTTCTTGTACTTCTAATCTTCGCTGCGGTATTTCTTGTGGATACGGACTTCCACGTAGAACGATCGGTCAAGGTTGAAAGGCCGGTCGGTGAAGTTTACGATTACGTCAAATATCTGCGCAATCAGGATCAGTACAGCGTGTGGGGAGCCATGGATCCGGATATGCGCCAGGAGTTCCGGGGTACCGACGGTACTGTGGGATTTGTGTCGGCATGGCAGGGTAACGAAGATGTAGGAAGTGGTGAGCAGGAAATCATCGGGTTGACAGAGGACCGGCGTATTGACTACGAGCTGAGATTTTTTGAACCATTCGAATCCACCTCCCATGTCGTCATATCTACGGAACCCGTTACCGAAAATCGGACCCGCATAACCTGGGGCATGTCGGGCTCCTTCCCCCGTCCCATGAACCTGATGCTGCTCTTCTTTGATATGGACGGTACCCTCGGAAGTGATTTTGAAACCGGGCTGGGTAACCTGAAGGCGATCCTGGAGCAGGAACCATCCGACCAATGATGCCAAAAACCGGACCTCATGAACCGAACATGGCAGCCTCAGATTGACACACATGGGCAAGATGACACCATGCCATGCAAGATCATTCTGACCATATAAATCGGAATTGATTCAAACAGATGAATACGTATATCGCCCTGCTTCGCGGAATCAATGTCGGTGGCAAAAATATCATCAGAATGGCGGAACTGAAACAGTTTTTCCTGGATATCGGTTGCCGGGATGTGCAGACCTACATCCAGAGTGGAAATGTCATTTTCAGATCCGATGAGCCGAACCGGGACAAACTCGCGGAAACGATTTCATCAGCACTTCGTCAGGCCTTTGACTACCAAAATCCGCTAGTCCTGATACACCTTAGTGAGCTTCATCGTGTGATTTCAGAAGCTCCCCCGGGTTTTGGTGAGGATATCGAGAATTACATGTACGATGTCCTCTACCTCATACCGCCACTTACGGCATCGGAAACCATTCAGCAGATCCCCGTCCGGGAGGATGTCGACCGTGCATGGAAAGGACCCGGCGTGATCTACTACCGCAGATCCTCGGAACAACTGACCAGGAGCATGTTGAACAAACTGCCATCCAAACCGGTCTACCGGCAAATGACGATCCGAAACTGGAGAACAACGAGCAAGCTTTTTGAGCTTGCCGGACAGCATAATCAGTAAATCCCGAACTGTTATCACCTTGCACTGTCACCAGTACCATGAACAAACAAAACGGCACCTTCCCTGAGCCGGGAACCATCCAGTTCGAGCGGCTGCTTCCCGGTCCGGCAGCACGGATATGGGATTACCTCACCAAATCGGAACTGAAAGCCAAATGGCTCTCCGCAGGCGATGTAGTGCCGCGTGTGGGCGGCAAGATCGAGTTCCGGTTCAGGCACAACGACCTTTCGGAAGCCGTCGACCCCATTCCCGAAAAGTACAAACACATGGAGGATGGGATGTACTTCGAAGGCCGGGTCACCGCCTGGGATCCGCCCCGGCTGCTCCGCTATACCTGGGGCGAGGAATCCGGTGAAGAATCGGAGGTGACATACGAACTGATTCCTGCAACGGACAATAAAATATTGCTGCGATTGACTCATCGAAGACTCGGGCATGATCCGGCAGTTCTGATCAGCGTGGCAAGCGGGTGGCATACCCATCTGGGCATCCTCTCCGACCGCCTTGAAAATAAAGAACCGGAGGGATTCTGGTCTGTACACAGCCGGTTGGAAGAGGTATATAAAAAACAGATACTAAATATCTGATTTTACAGAAATACCCTTGACAAGACGAAAGGCACAATATCGCCCTTGCCGGTTTCACCCCGAACCCCTCGGGGATGTCGATGCATGGATGAAACAATACCGCAAGTTCTGGGAAGCAAGTTTCGACCGGCTGGATGATTACCTGACCGAATTACAGACAAAGGAGAAAAAATGAGTGACCAATTCGCCGAACAGAAAGGAAATGTAATGACCGTCACCCGAACTTTTAACGCACCCATGGAACTGGTCTTTGAGGTGCACACAGATTGCAAACACCTTCTGAACTGGTATGGCGGGGATGCGTGGCCGCTCGCCAGGTGCGAAATGGATTTCAGGGAAGGTGGCCGCTGGCATTACTGTTTCAAGATGACGGATGCGGATACTTGTGGACTGGTCATATACAAAAAAATCCGTCGACCAGTTAAAATAGTCTACAAAGACCATTTTCTTGATGAACAGGGCGAAATCAGCAAAGAGCTGCCCCCATGCCTGATCTCACTGGAATTCACTGAAAATGCAGGAAAAACAACGATTATCTGCCGCTGGGAGTATCCAACGGAATCAGATCTGGATTCCATGCTGCAAATGGGGGCGCTTGAAGGACAAACCGAAGTCTGGGAAAGGCTGCAAAACTATCTGGAACAACTGAAAACCAGGGAAAACCGAATATGAGCAATCAAACAATTGAGACAAAGGACAATCAAATCATATTCACACGCAACTAAGTCGAAAAACTGATTGACATGGGAATGATCCGGGGATTCACGGAAACTTGGGACCGTCTGGATGAGCATCTGGCTACACTGCACGCCAATGAGTAACAACCCGGGAGCCGTGCAGCCCGGAAAAGATGCTGTGAGCAAGGATACCCCGGTTTTGTACGGCCGGGATATCCTTTGCTGATGATGATCCTGTTACTGTTCAGGCAGCGATGACAGCCTTCTCCATGTCTACCTGGACAGGTACGGGTTCGGAGACGGTATTGAATACCGGCGAGCGCATCTGCGCCAGCTTCACCAGTTCCTGAAGCTGCTCCATCGGAGCTTCCGACTGGATGTGAAACATGACCCGGATGTTCTGAAAACCGGGTCGCACCTCTTTTGAGATGCCCAGCAGTCCCCGTACATCCAAATCGCCTTCCAGAGTATAGCTGATGGCATCGATCTTGACACCCTGGGCCGCCGCATAGTACACGAAGGTCGTGCTCAGGCACCCGGCCAGACCGTGAAGGACGAACTCCACGGGGTTGGGACCGTTGTCGTCACCGAGCAGAACATCGGGCTCGTCTCCGTGCAAAGTAAAGGAGTTTTTATGGGCGTCTTCTTTTCCGGCACCATAGAAATCGCTGATGGTGGATGCGTAATGTCCGCCGTTGATCCATCGGCTCCTGGCCCTGAATTGAAATTTTCCAAGTTCCGGTTGATTGGTTATGGTATCGATGGTGGCAACAAGTCGGTCCACGTTAACGCCGTTGATCATGGTTTGTTCATTCATGGTATTTACCTCTGATAATTACATTATTTGATGGATGTTCAGGATTGCCGTCACCGTTTGTGTCCGGCATCTGCAGTTACCCTATCAGAGACTATGCCAGATCGATACATATTACCACAAAATACTGCAAGCAAATAACTTACAGCACTCACACCAGATTTAAATACGTTACGAAATTTCGTAACTCACGAGAATTCGTCACCTTTATTCGCGGAAATCACGAAATAATGGGAGTGATGGAATCAGTTCTTCCTGGTGATTCCGAGTGCTTTCATCCGTGAGGCGAAGGTGGTGGGCGGGATGCCTATGAGTGCCGCTGCCCCACCATTTCCAGATATTTTACCGTTGCATACCTCAAGCGCCTGGACCAGATTTCGCTTTTCTATTTCTCTCAGATCTTGAGCGCTCAACACCCGGCCCGGCAGTGGATGCGCAAAGTCACCGGACAGATGTACAGCAGGATCCGGAATGCAAGGCTGTCCGCTGCTCATACCCTGGACCATTTCAAGCACATTCAGCCGGCCATTTTGTGCGTTGATCACAGCGCGTTCGACCAGATTCCGAAGTTCCCGGATATTCCCGGGCCAGTGGTATTTTGTCAACGGACGCAGGTCCTTGTCACCAAGACCTGACAAGGGAATGTTATACTGTTTCGATAACGATTCGGCAAACGAACGGGCCAGCAGGATCACATCCTCCCCCCTTTCCCGCAGCGGAGGCATGTGGATCGGAAAAATGTTCAACCGGTAATAAAGGTCTTCACGAAAGGCACCCTCCCTGATCATCTTCATTAGATCCCGGTTGGTTGCGGCAATGATGCGCACATCGGTTTTAAGTGTTTGCGAGCTGCCCAGCGGCTCAAACTCCCCTTCCTGCAATACCCGCAGCAATTTAGCCTGTAGGTCCACAGGCAATTCCCCGATTTCATCAAGGAACAGTGTGCCTTTGTCGGCCACCTTGAACCGGCCCTCCCTTCCGGCGGTTGCACCGGTGTAGGCCCCTTTAACATGTCCGAACAGCTCACTTTCCAGCAGATTTGCCGGGATGGTGGCACAGTTTATTTTGATATACGGCTGACCGCTTCGCCGGCTTTGTTCATGGATGGATAGCGCCAGCAGCTCTTTGCCCGTACCGGTCTCTCCGGTAATCATCACGGTGGCATCTGTGGGCGCCACTTTACCGACAAGATGGAGTACCTGCCGGATTGCCGCACAGTTTCCAAGCATCCGCTTATCCCTCCGGGTATCAAACACCTCCTCACGCAGGTAGGTGGTTTCGGCGCGCAGCGTACGGATGGCCTGTTCGTTGCGGATACGCTGCAGTTCGGCGGCCGCCCTCGAGGAGAAAATCCGGAAGATGGACAGAACCCGGTCACGGGATGGCAACGGCTTGTCATCAAGAATCGCAAGATTGCCAAGAATCTGACCATCCGAAT